>JBAIXJ010000370.1:0-3116 GCA_037916645.1 Opitutales bacterium
CTGCGGGTGGCCGGACTGGCCGATGTCGAGATCGGCGGCCGCGGCGTTGTCCCGCGCCTGTTCGGGCGACTTGCAGCCGGGGATCACGGCCGTGACGGCGGGATGCCGGAGGCACCACGCCAGCGCCCACCGCGCCATCGGCACGCCGGCCGGGACCTCGGTGGTGCCGATCCGCTGCACCTCCGCGAGCTTCGCATCGCGGTCCTTCTTGAACCACGCCTCGCGGACATCGTTGGCGGGGAAAACTGCGCCGGGCCGGTATTTGCCGGAGAGGAAGCCGCTCGCGAGCGGCACCCGCGCCAGCACACCGAGGTTCTGCTTGCGGCAGGAGGGGAAGACCTTGTCCTCCGGCTCGCGCTGGAGCCGGTTGTAGACGACCTGGATCGAACCGGCGCCCACGAGCGCAGCGCGGTCGGTCTGGTAGAGGTTGGTGTTGGGGCTGATCGAGATGCCGAGATGCCGCACCCGCCCCCGGGCCTTCTCGGCGAGCAGCGCCTCCCACAGGCCGTCGGTGCGGAACTGGTCGTCCTTGGCCGAATGGCACTGCAGCAGGTCGATGTAGTCGGTGCGCAGCGCCCGCAACGACGCGTCGAGCTGCCGGCTGACATCCGAGGCGTCAAAATGATCGGTGCGTTTGAAGGGTTCGTGGAAATGATGGCCGAACTTCGTCGCGATGATCCACTGCTCGCGCCGGCCGGTGAGCGCCGCCCCGATGAACTGCTCGGAAAGGTGGTCGCCGTAGCATTCCGCCGTGTCGATGAAGTTGATGCCCGTGTCGTGCGCCGCGCCGAGGATGGCGTCCACCTCGGTCTGGGTGAACGTCTTGCCCCATTCGCCGCCGAACTGCCAGGTGCCGACGCCGATGACCGAGATCTTCAACCCAGTGCGACCGAGGATGCGGTAATGCATGAAGGGCAGAAACGTGAGACGAAGCCCGGCGGCCGCAACCGGACTCAGAAGAAAGTGTAGTATTTCCCGTCGGCGAGGCGCTGGAGCAGGAGCGCCAGCTCGAGCGCATGATAATCGCCCCACATCGAGGATTCACCGCAGGGCACCTTGCATCCCCGCGGCACGTGGTCCCAGCCGTTGGGGCGGTGATACACGCTGTGCAGGAGCAGACCCTGGTGGGAAACGCGGGTGGACAGGTACGGATCGTCGAAGAGCGTATCGGCGATCGTCAGGCCGGCCTGGAGGTACCGGTCGCCGGCCGCCCGGGAGCCACCGGCCGCGAGCCAGCGGCCAAGCCGCACGAATCCCTGCGCCGCGATCGCCGCCGCCGAGCTGTCGACCGGCTCCCACGGATTGAAGGGATCGGCCGGTTTCCGCTGGTAGTCGCCGAGGCGCCACAGGTTGGGTGCGCCGCTGTCCCAGTAAGGAATCCCGTCGCGCGCGGAGTAGCCGTCGACGTAGAGATCCGCCACCGCCCGCGCCGTGGCCAGGAACAGGTCGGTGACAGGCCGGCGTCCGCCGAGGGGATCGAGCTCGGTGCCCGGCACCACGTCGAGAAACTCCAGCAGTTCGGCGCAGCCGCAGAGGATCCAGGCCGCGCCGCGCGTCCAGGTGGTGAAGGGCGACCAGCCCTGCTGGCTCGACGGACAGCGGTAGCACCCGTCGACGCGGTTGAAGATCGATTCGTGGGCGACCCGGCCCCGGATGTCGTAGGCATCGCGGTTTTCGCCGAAATAGACGTTGAAGCGCGCGGTCGTCGTCGCGTGTTCGATCGCCCGCTGCAGCAGGTTCACCGGCCGGTCGCCTTCGGCCATGAGCACATGGCCCAGCCGGTGCGCCAGGACCAGCACGCGCAGGGAACGGATGGTGTCCGCGAACAGCGAATGCGGACCGTTGAAGGAATAAAGGTAGCCGGAGGGGGCGAGAATCGCGGGGCCCTCCGCGGGCGACCAGGGTTCGCGGTGCGCCGTGGTCACGTGCCGCGCAGCCTGCACGGCGCCCGAGACTTTCAGCGCCAGCTCGGTGAAATTGAGCTCATGCTCGTTGGCCGGCGCGCGGCCTTCCCGCAGCAGGCGCCAGAGGTGTCCGTAGGTGGAGATGATGTTGAAGCCGTGATCGTGCACCCCGGTGTGGGAGACGTGCGTCGCCATCCGGCGCACGGTGGCCTCGCGGCCCAGCCGGAGAAAGAAATCGTCGCCGGTCGCGTCGTACTGCAGGAACGCCAGGCCGAACTGAAAACCCTGGGTCCACTCGGTCCAGCCGCGGGCGGTGTAGCGCCCGCCGACCGTGAACACCGGCGCCCCGCGTGCCGGATCCCAGGTCCGGTGGAGCGCGCGAATCTTGCCGTCCGCGAGGGCGAAGACGCGCGCGAGTTTCTTCCGGAGCCGCTCCGGCGTCAGGCGGCGGTCGATCGTCATGGGCACACGGGTTAACCGCGAAACACGAAAAAAGCCACGCAGGAATCCGGGCCGGACCGCCCCCGCGCCGGCGGCGACGGCGGGCCGGCGCAAGAGGGCCGGCGTCCGTCCGGCCTCGACGGCGCCCGGATCGTCCGCCATGCTTTCCCCATGCCGGAAATCGTGGGCAAATTTTTGCAGGCCTTCATCCCCCTGTTCGTCGCCATCGACCCGGTGGGCATGGCGGCGGTGTTTCTCGCGCTCGGGCGGGGTGCGCCGATCGAGAAACGCCGGCGCATTGCGTGGCAGGCCACGGTGACCGGGGGCGCGATCGCGCTCGGCTTCCTGTTCCTCGGGCAGAACGTGTTCTCGGCCGTGGGCGTGTCGGTGAAGGATTTCCAGGTCGCCGGCGGCCTGATCCTGTTCATTCTCGCGGCGCGGGACCTGACCCAGTCGGAGGGCGAGCCGGCCAAGCTGCCGGATGATTTCGGCATCGTGCCGCTGGGCATGCCGCTGATCGCCGGGCCCGCGCTGATCACCACGCTGCTGCTCCTCGTGCAGACGCAGGGCATGCAGGTGACGCTCGCGGCGCTGGTGGTCAATCTGGCCCTCGTGGCCCTGGCGTTCGTCGGCAGCGCCTGGCTGGCCCGCCTGATCGGGGAGATGGGCCTGCGGGCCATCTCCAAGATCATCTCGATGCTGCTCGCCGCGATCGCGGTCAGCATGATCCGGCACGGCCTGAAGTAGCGCCAATCGCCCGACGTGTGGACT
>JBAIXJ010000371.1:0-1658 GCA_037916645.1 Opitutales bacterium
GCGCTTTGGCTTGTCATCTGGAAAACCGGCCCCCAATCATGGAATCCCGTGAAATACATTTTCGTCACGGGCGGGGTGGTTTCCTCGTTGGGCAAGGGGTTGACGGCGGCGTCGCTGGGGGCGCTCCTCGAGATGCGCGGGCTGCGGGTCCGGATCCAGAAGTTCGATCCGTACCTCAATGTCGATCCGGGCACGATGAGCCCGTTCCAGCACGGCGAGGTCTACGTGCTCGACGACGGGGCGGAGACCGACCTGGACCTCGGCCACTACGAGCGCTTCACGTCCGGCCGGCTGTCGCGGCTCAACAACCTCACCTCGGGCCAGGTGTACGAGGCCGTGATCCAGAAGGAGCGGCGCGGCGACTTCCTCGGCAAGACTGTGCAGGTGATTCCGCACGTGACCAACGAGATCAAGACGCGCATCCACCAGGCCGGCAACGGCGTCGACGTGCTCATCACCGAGATCGGCGGCACCACGGGCGACATCGAGGGCCTGCCGTTCCTGGAGGCGATGCGCCAGTTCGCGCTCGAGGTCGGGCCGCACGAGGCGCTGTTCATCCACGTGACGCTGGTCCCGTACCTGATCGCCGCCGGCGAGCTGAAGACCAAGCCCACCCAGCAGAGCGTGGCCAAGCTGCGCGAGATCGGCATCCAGCCGCAGATCCTGGTGTGCCGGTGCGACCATCCGCTCAGCGCCGAGCTGCGCGAAAAGCTGAGCCTGTTCTGCAACGTGCCGGTCAAGGCCGTGATCGAGGAGCGCAACGTCGAGTCGTCGATCTACGAGGTGCCGCTCATGCTGCAACGGGAGGGGATGGACGACCTCGTGGTCGATCTCCTCGGCCTGAAGGCGCCCCGCAATCCGAAAAACATCTGGGTGGGGATCCTCCGGCGCATCAAGGCGCCGCGCCATGAGGTCACCATCGGCGTCGTCGGCAAGTACATCGAGCTGCAGGACGCCTACAAGTCCGTCTACGAGTCGATCACCCACGGCGGCATCGCGAACAACTGCAAGGTCAACGTGGTGCGCATCGACGCCGAGGCGCTCGAGGCCAAGGGCGGCACGGCCCGCCTCGCCGGGCTCGACGGCATCCTGGTGCCCGGCGGCTTCGGCGAGCGCGGCATCGAGGGCAAGGTCGCCGCCGCCCGCTACGCGCGGGAACACGGCGTGCCGTATTACGGCCTGTGCCTCGGCCTCCAGGTGGCGGTCATCGCGTTTGCCCGCGACGTGCTCCACCTCCGGGGCGCGAACAGCACCGAGTTTGATCCGCAGACGCCGCATCCCGTGATCGACATCATGGAGGAGCAGAAAAAGATCGTCGACAAGGGCGCGACCATGCGACTGGGGTCCTACGAATGCCAGCTCACCCCCGGCACGCTCGCCGCGCGGGCCTACCGGGCCCCGTCGGTGCGCGAACGGCACCGGCACCGTTACGAGGTCAACAACGCCTACCTCCCTCGGCTGGAGGAGGCCGGAATGGTGGTCAGCGGCCTCAACCCGCGGCGGCAGCTTGTCGAGATCATCGAGCTGAAGCGCCATCCCTGGTACGTGGCGGTGCAGTTCCACCCCGAGTTCCAGTCCAAGCCCAGCGCGGCGCACCCGCTGTTTGCCGGGTTCGTGGCGGCGGCCCTGAAGTACCGCGGCGCGAGAGTGAGAAACCG
>JBAIXJ010000372.1:0-4398 GCA_037916645.1 Opitutales bacterium
AGAACGATGTGCCGCGCGCCTGCGCCGACGCGCAGCGACTGCAGGCGGATCCGCCGGCGGGCGCGACGGCTGCCGACCGCATCCTCGCCCTGAATGTCCTGGCGCGCACCGAACTCTACGCCGCGCAGACCGAGGCAGCGGGAAAACACGCCCAGCAGGCCCGCGAGCTCGCGCGGCAGCAGGGCGACCGTGTCGGCGAAGCGGAAGCGGAGCTCACCCTTGCACTCAACACGGTCAATCAGGGCGTCCTCGAGCCATTGATCGAGCTGACCACGCGCAGTGTCGCGGTGCTCGAGGGCGTTAACCGGCCCGACCTGCTGGGCGAGGCCCTCCTGCGCGCGGGGATGATGTACCGGCGGTTCGGGAAGATCGATGAATCGACCGCCATGTGCCTGCACGCGATGGAGATCGCCCAGGGCGCCAACGATCCGCTGGCCCTGGTCTATGCCCATCAGGGCCTCGGCGTCACCTACGACCAGAGCGATCACAAGGACCAGGCCCGCGAACATTATCAGCAGATGCTCCACTGCGCGCGCCTCGCCCACTCGCGGTTGCTGGAAGCCGACGCCATCAGCAGCTTGGCCGGGGTCGCCACGTCTTTGGGCGATCTGCGGGGTGCGGAGGCCCAGTACCGCGAAGCGATCGCCCTTTACCGCGCCGCGGGCGCACCGTTTTCCCTCAACTTCGGACTGATCGGCCTCGCCCGCAACTTGCGACTGCAGGGGCGCCAGACCGAATCGCTGGCGGTGCTGGACGAGGTTCTTGCCACCTACAACCGCTACCAAAACCGGCTCGGCATCTGGTTCACGCTGAACTGGCGCAGCGAGGCACATCTTTCCCTGGGTGATACCGCCGCGGCGCTCGAGGAAACTGAGCGTGCCTACGCCTTGGCCAGGGAGATCAACTTCCCGCTCTATATCAGCGAAAGCGCGCGGCGCATCGCCGCGATCGCCGCGACGCGCGGCGACCACCAACGGGCCTACGAACTGGAGCGCACGGCCAATGAAATGACGGCGAAGGCCGCGCAGGAAAGCATCAGCGCGCGCGTCATGGAAATCACCCGCCGCTACGAAATCGAGAGCCGCCAACGCGAACTCGAGGACCTCAGGCGCCGCAATGAGCAGCAGGGGGTCGAGCTTCGCCAGCACGCCCTGGAGCGGCGCTGGCTGTGGACCTTGCTGCTCGGCAGCACGGTGGTCCTGGCGATCGGACTTTATTTTCTCATCCGGCTGCGCCGTTCCCAGCAGCTGATCGAGGCCAGCCACGCCCAGTTGCTCCGTTCGCAGGAGGAGTTGCGGCAGCGGAACCGCGAGTTGACCCTCGTCAACCGCATCATCGCCGCCGCCACGTCCGAGCAGGATGTCAGCACGATCCTCAATATCGCCTGTCACGAGCTGGCCCTGGCCTTCGACGTTCCCCGCGCCGGAGTCGCGCTCTTGAGCGAGGATCGTGCCTCGGCGGCCATTGTCGCCGAATACGTGGCGGGTGGCGGAGATTCCGCCCTCAACGTCTCCGTCTCCCTGATTGGCAACCCCCTGTTCCAGATTCTGGCCGTGGAGAAGCACCCGCTGATCGCCGAGGACGCGGTCAGCGACCCCCGGCTCGAAAGCGAGCGCGAACTCCTCCGCCGCCTCGGGGTGAAATCCCAGCTCATCTGGCCCCTGTTTGTGGAGAACCAGGCCGTCGGCGCCTTGATCCTGTCCACCAGCCAGCGGCGGACCTTCACGGCGGACGAAGCCCGGCTGGCGTCGACCATTTCGGATGAGCTCTCGGACGCGCTCGACCAGGCCCGGCTGACCGAGGCGCACCGCCGGCTCACCACGGCCATCGAACAGTCGCCCGAGAGCGTGATGATCACGGATGCGCAGGCCCGCATCGTCTATGTCAACCCCGCCTTCGAGCGCCTGACCGGGTACAGCCGGGCGGAGGCCCTCGGCCAGAATCCGCGCCTGCTCAAAAGCGGCCGACAGGACGCGACCGTCTACCGGGAACTCTGGGCAACAATCACCGCCGGCGAAGCGTGGCACGGACGCCTGGTCAACAAGCGCAAGGACGGCAGCCTGTTCACGGAAGACGCCGTGATCGCTCCAGTGCGCGACGCGTCGGGCGCCGTCGTCAACTTCGTCGGCATCAAGCGCGACGTCACGCGCGAGCTGCAACTGGAGGAGCGGTTCCTGCAGGCGCAGAAGATGGAGGCATTCGGCCAGCTGGCGGGCGGAGTTGCGCACGATTTCAACAACATCCTCGCAGCCACGCTGATGCTCCTGAACCTGATTCAGCTTGAGCCTGACCTTTCCGCACGGGTGCGGTCGTCGCTCAAGGAACTGGAAGATGAGGCGCGGCGCGCCGCCGGCCTCACCCGCCAGTTGCTGATGTTCAGCCGCCGCCAAGCCGTCCAGAAACAGCCGCTGGACCTGAACCAGGTTGTCAAGGGTCTGCTGAAGATGCTGCGGCGGATTCTCGGCGAGGACATCAAGCTCGTGCTCCTCGGCGATGATGAGCCGCTGTCCGTCGAAGCCGACGCGGGGATGATGGAACAGGTCATCATGAACCTTTGCGTGAACGCGCGCGACGCCATGCCGCACGGCGGCCGGCTCACCATCGGGACGCGGCTGGTCGCCCGCGACGAGGTTGCAGCGGCGGCGAACCCCGCGAAGGCGGGCTGTTTTGCGTGCCTCACGGTGGCCGATACCGGCTGCGGCATGGATCCGGCAACGCTCAAGCGGATCTTCGAGCCGTTCTACACTACGAAGGCCGTCGGCCACGGGACCGGCCTGGGCCTGGCCACCGTGCACGGCATTGTCGAACGGCATCGCGGCTGGGTTGAGGTGGAAAGCACCGTCGGCCGGGGCAGCACGTTCCGGGTGTTCCTGCCCGCGATTGAGCGGCATGACTCCACTGCGGCCGAGATCGAGGCGGCCGATCTTCCCCGCGGCACCGAGGCGATCCTGTTGGTGGAAGACGAGGCGCCGGTCCGGGAGCTGGCGGCCATGAGCCTCCAGCATCATGGCTACCGCGTGACCGCGGTCGCCAACGGCGTGGAAGCGCTCTTGAAGTGGGACGAACACGAACATGAATTCGACCTGCTGCTGACGGACATGATCATGCCGGAGGGCATTTCTGGTCTGGCGCTGGCCGAGCAACTCGTGCGAGCGAAGGACACCTTGAAGGTCGTGATCGCCAGTGGCTACAGCGCCGACCTGCGGCAGCCCGTACTGCCCGCGGGCAAAAAGTTCGTGTTTCTCTCCAAACCGTTCGGTGTGCCGGCGTTGCTGCAGGTGGTGCGCCAATGCCTGGATGCCGGCGCGACGGACGCGACGCATCCATGACTCGGAAATCCATTCTCGTCGTCGATGACGAAGCGAAACTGCGGAAGACGCTCGAAGAGGCCCTGACCAAGGCCGGCTATCGCGTGACATCAGCCGGCGACGGTCGGGAGGCCACCAAGGCGCTCAAACAGCGCGATTTCGATTTGGTGCTGACCGACGTCCTGATGCCCGAGCGCGACGGCATCGAGGTGATCAGCGATCTGCGCCGGAGCCACCCGACACTTGCCGTGGTGGCCATGTCCGGCGGCGGGCAAATCCCCGCCGAATACTACCTCAAGCTGGCGGTCACGCTCGGCGCGAAGGCGATCCTGAACAAACCGTTCTCGAACGAGCAATTGCTCATGACGGTGGCGTTTGCCCTGCGGTGAGCCTCCCTCTCTCGGCGACTCACCGGCCCGGGGCGAAATCGAGCGTCGCGGTTTCGTCCGGCTTGAGCGCGAGATTGGTGTCGCGCCCACCGTACCGCACCCGCGCGCTCGTGCCGCCGAGGCTGCGCACCGTGGCGGCCACCAAGTGCCCGCGCGTCCACTTGAGCCCGACTTCAAACCCACCTCGCGCGCGCAGGCCCCTCACCTCGCCGTCGGGCCACGCGTCCGGCAGCGCCGGCAGCAGCCGGATCTCGTCTGGCCGCCCCGGGCCCAACGCGGCCTCGCTTTGCAGGAGCATCTCGGCGATGCCCGCCGCGCCGCCGAAGTTGCCGTCGATCTGAAACGGCGGACCCGAATCGAACAGGTTCGGATAGGTGCCGCCGGTCCAGTGCGTGCGCGGACCGTCCGCCACCGCCGGCGTCAGCTGCTGCCGCAGCAGCTTGAAGGCGCGGTTGCCGTCGCCCAGTCGCGCCCAAAGGCAGAGCTTGAACGCCAGGCTCCAGCCGGTGCCGCCGTCCCCGCGTGCGTCGAGGGTCTTGCGCGCCGCCGCCGCCAACGCCGGAGTCGCCTCCGGGCTGATCTCATCGCCGGGATAAAGCCCCCAGAGATGGGCCGTATGCCGGTGGTGCGGGTCCACCTCCCGGTACGCCTCGAGCCATTCCATCACCCGGCCGTCGGCCCCGACCCGGGTGGGCGCCAGC
>JBAIXJ010000373.1:0-14373 GCA_037916645.1 Opitutales bacterium
TGACCCGCAGCCTCGGGCTGCAGTTCGGATTGAAACTTCCTACCGGGAGGTTCGACCAGAACTTCGCGTCGGGCCCCCAGGCGGGCGAACCGCTGGATCGCGGGCTTCAGCTCGGCTCCGGGACGACCGATCTGCTCGCCGGCTGCTCTTGCTTCGTCCGGCCAACCCCGAAGCTGGGCGGTTTTGCACAGGTGCTGGTGGACGAGCCACTGAATTCCCGCGCCGGATTCCGCCCAGCGCCGAGCCTGAGTCTGAACGGCGGCCTGCGCTTCCTGACGACCGGGTTCCTTACGCCCCAGGTGCAGTGCAACGTCCGCTGGGACGGGCGCGAGTCTGGGCCCAACGCTGACCGGGCGAACAGCGGTGACACCCTGGCCTACCTGAGCCCGGGCGTGACGGTCGACGCGGGCATGCGCTGGCACGGGTTCGCCTTTCTCCAGCTGCCGGTCTATCAGCGGGTCAATGGGCTCCAGATCACCCCTCGCTGGCTGCTGACGGTTGGCGTACGCTACGGGCTGTAGGAGGCCGTCCGGCCGGAGCAACGGGGGAGCCGGACGATCAAGGTGGCTCCGGACGCTGCGTCTTTGGTATTGTTTCCGGTGTGGAGCCCGGACTCGGTTTGGCGACGAAGCACCTTCGTTTTGGAGGAGGACAAACTGCGGCGGATGTGGTAGCAATCGCGGCCAAAGCTCCAGCCGCCAGATGATGACTTCGCTCACGCTGCAACAACTCATCCCGGTGATTCAGACCGCGGTCGGACCCGTGATCCTGATCTCCGGCGTCGGCCTCCTCATGCTGTCGATGACCACCCGCCTGGGACGAATCATCGACCGCTCGCGCCTGCTCGTGCACGACCTGGTGTCGGCGCCGCCCTCGGAGCACCCGCACCTCATCGCCCAGCTGAAAGTCCTGTACCGGCGCGCCCGGATCATCCGGCTGGTGATCATCCTTGCCACGGCGAGCGTGCTGCTCGCCGGCGTGCTGGTGATCTCGCTGTTTCTGGCGGCGTTGCTGAATCTGGACGCGGCCCTGTTTGTCATCTTCTGCTTTATTCTCTGCGTGGCGTCCCTAATCGTCTCGTTGCTCCTGTTCCTGATTGAGCTGCAGATGGCGCTGCGGGCGCTCCGGATGGAGCTCGACCACACGGGCGCGACCACGGAATAGGCCGCCGGCGTTTCCGGCCGGCGCTCAACGCACCGTGCGGAGCTGGATGCTGTCCACGAGCCGGTCCTGGGAGAGGATGTCCGTGGAGACGATGAGCTTGTCTCCGGCGGCGACCCGGCCCGCGCGCTTGAGAATCCGGATGGCGTTCTCGATCGTGACGTCCGGATCGTTCGAGAAGGGCATTTGATAGGGTTCGACGGCGCGCAGCAGGCGGAGCTGGCGGTAGGTCTCCAGCGAGGGGGTGAAGGCCAGGATCATTGCCGCCTGCGGCCGCATGGCGGCGAGGCCCTGGGCCATGAAGCCCTGGCGGGTGAAGGTCAGCAGCAGCGAGCCGGGCAGCTCGTTGGCCATCACGACCGCCGAATGCAGCAGCTTGGTCTTGTCGCCCCCGAGGCTGATCGGGTCGAGGACCTCGTCCGGTTCATCCTGTTCGATCCGCCGGGCAATCTTGTCGAGCACCTGCACGCATTCCACCGGGTGGCGGCCGACGGTGGTCTCGCCCGAGAGCATGACGCAGTCGGCCCGTTCGCCGACGGCGTTGGCAACGTCGGTGATCTCGGCGCGCGTCGGGATGGGCTGGGCGATCATCGACTCGAGCATGTGCGTCGCGATGATCACGACCCGTCCGTGCTGGAGACACGCGCGGACCGCCCGGCGTTGGATGATGGGCAGCTCTTCAAACGGGCACTCGATGCCGAGGTCGCCGCGCGCGACCATCACGCCGTCGCTCGCCCGGACGATTTCGTCCAGGTTGGCGATCGCGGCCTGGTCCTCGATCTTCGCCACGATGCGGGCCCGGGAGTTGCGCCCGCGCAGGAACTCCCGGAGGCTTTCGATGTCCGCGGCGGACCGCACGAACGAAAGGGCGACGAGGTCCAGCCCCTCCTCCAGGCCCACCAGCGTGTCCGCGCGGTCCTTCTCGGTGAAGGAGGGAAGGTTGACCGTCACCCCTGGCAGGTTGATGTGGCGGCGCGAGGTGAGCTGTCCGGGCGTGAGGACCCGGCAGCGGATGTGGGCGTCCTGTTTCTCCAGCACCTCGAGGCGGATGAGGCCGTTGTCGACGAGGACCGTGTCGCCGAGGCTGATGTCATTGACCAGGTCCTTGTAATTGACGTCCACCGAGCGCACCTCCTCGGCGCTTTCGCGCGGGCCGGCCGGTTTGACGGTGAAGTCGAAGATCTCGCCGGGCCGCAGTTCGATCGGGGCCGCCAGGTCGCCGGTGCGGATCTCCGGACCCTTGATGTCCATCATCACGGCGATCTCGCGGCCGACGCGCTGGGACACGGTGCGGATCCGGCGGATGATCAGGCGCGTCCAATCGTGGGTGGCGTGCGCCATGTTGATCCGGCAGATGTCGGCGCCGGCGGCGATGATTTTCGCGAGGTTCTCCTCGCTCTCGGTGGCGGGGCCGATGGTGAAGATGATCTTGGTGCGGCGGGAGGCGGCAGGCATGCGTCGAGAGAGGCTAAGCGCCGCCCCGCGTGGAATCAAATCGCGGCGCGAGAGATGCGCGCGGCGTGCCCTAGAAGTCGTAGAACGGCGTGCCCGCGCCCGGGGCCACGATGGAAAACCGGCAGTGGAGGGCGCCCAGGACGCCCGCGCAGGACTGCTCCACGGCCGCCAGGCTGTTGCATTCCCGGCTCAGGTGGGCCAGGAACACGTGCCGCCAGTGCGGCGAGGCCACCGATCCGAGGAGTTCGCGGACGCTGTCGTTGGACAGGTGACCGTGCCGGCCGCTGATGCGTTGCTTGACCGACCAGGGACGCTTGCCGTCGTTCTTCAGCATCTGCGGGCAGTGGTTGGCCTCGAGCACGAGCACGTCGGCCTCGCGGATGTGTTCCCGGACATGCGCCGGGGCGTGTCCGAGGTCGGTCAACCACGCCAGGCGGTGCCGCGGCGACAGGAGGTCGCCCGCGCCGTGGGTGAAGAGGAACGCGACCGGGTCATGCGCGTCGTGCGGCACCGCGAAGCTTTCGACCTCGAGGTCGCGGAAACGGAAGCGCGTACCGGTCTCGAAGATCTGCCAATCGGGCCGGTATTTCAGGCCGGCCTGCACCGCGGACGCGGTGGCGTGGTTGGCGAAGACCTTGATCTGCCGGTGGGAGGCGAGCCCGCTGAGGGCGGCGGCGTGATCCCCATGTTCATGGGTGAGGAAGATCGCGTCGATCCGGGCGAGGGATTCTCCGATGCCGTCCAGCAGCCGGGCCAGGCGGCGCGCCGAGAAGCCGGCGTCCACCAGCAGACGCGCGGTTTCCGTCTGCAGGAAGGCGCAGTTGCCCTCGCTGCCGCTGCCCAGAATGCAGAACCGCATGCCCATTGCGGACGATGCAATGGCCGGCGCCCGGAGCGAGGCAAGGGTTTTTGGCCCGCCCGCCCCGCAGAGCGGGCGAGGCGCACCATCTGTCCTCGCGCGAACCCGCTCATCCAAAATGGCTGCAACCCGATCCGCGGATGGGGTGTTTTGGACCGGCGCCCCCAGGCGATGGACCCCGCTGCCGAACATGCCTCCGGATCGGAAACTGAAAACTCCGCAATTCTGCCGGCCCTTGCTTGCCTTGGCCGTCGGGATGCGCCTAACCTCTCCGTTCCGCTGAAACTTTAGCCATGACTCCAGTATCTCCCTCCAGTGCCGGGTCCAGCCCCGCGCCGATCGTCAAACCCGTCCGCCGGAAATCCCGCCGCTGGCTGTGGATCAGCCTGGCTTTGGTCCTGGTGGTCGTGCTGGTGGTGGGGGCCGTGCTCAAGAGCCGGAGTGGCGTCAAGCCCACCATGGTGACCACGGAGAAGGCCGCGGTCCGGACCATCACGCACCTCGTCACCGCCACGGGCAAGGTTCAGCCCGAGATCGAGGTGGGCATCGCGCCCGAGGTGTCCGGCGAAGTCATCGCGCTGCCGTTCAAAGAGGGGCAGGCGGTCAAGAAGGGCGACGTCATCGTACGGATCAAGCCCGACTTCTACGTGGCCCTGGTCGAACAACAGGAGGCGGCGCTGGCCTCCGCCAAAGCGGCGAGCCTGCTTGCGAAGGCCAATCTGGACAAGGCCGAGGAGGACTTCCGGCGTGCGGACGACATCT
Source organism: Opitutales bacterium (assembly GCA_037916645.1). GTDB lineage: Bacteria > Verrucomicrobiota > Verrucomicrobiia > Opitutales > Opitutaceae > Fen-1467. Next base: position 4,238 of record JBAIXJ010000373.1, read on the forward strand.
ACCAGAAGAAGCTCATCTCGGACGCGGACTACACCGCCGCCAAGACCGCCGTGGAAGTGGCCCGCGCCAACCACCAGGCTTCGCTGGCGGCCATCCGCCAGACCGAGGGCGCACTCAGCCAGTACCGTGACCAACTGAGCAAGACCACCATCTACGCGCCGATGGACGGCACCATCAGCGTGCTGAACAACGAGGTGGGCGAACGGGTGGTGGGCACGGGCCAATTCGCCGGCACCGAGGTGATGCGGATTGCCGACCTCAGCCACATGGAGGTGCGGGTGAAGGTGAACGAAAACGACATCGTCAACGTGAAGGTCGGTGATCACACGGTGGTCTCGGTCGACGCGTTTCCGGGGCGGAAGTTTGACGGCACGGTCAGCGAAATCAGCAGCTCGGCGCTGACGACGGGTACTGGCGGAGCCAGCAGCAACCAGGCCGCCCTCGCGGCCTCCGCCTCCGATGAAGTGACCAATTTCCTGGTGCGGATTCGCATCGCCGACATGGAGGCCCGGCTGCGTCCCGGCATGAGCGGCACCGTCGACGTCGAGACGGAAACCGTGAAGGATGTCATCGCCGTGCCCATCCAGAGCGTGACCGTGCGCGCCGAGGGAGGGAAAACCTCGGAGGAACTTCAGCAGCAGCGGGCCAAGGAGGCCAAGGAGCGCTCGGGCAACGATCTCGAGGTCGTCAAGGAACGCCAGGAGGCCAAGCGCACCCTGGAGAAACTGCAGCGGGTGGTGTTTGTGCGGCAGGGCGACACGGTGAAATTGCGCCAGGTGGACACCGGCGTGGCCGACAACACCTACATTGAAGTCAAATCCGGGATCAAGGTGGGTGAAGAGGTGGTGTCGGGCAGCTACGCGGCCATCAGCCGCACGCTCAAGGACGGCACCAAGGTCCTGCTGGAAAAAAAGAAACCGGAGGAAGCGAAGAATTGAGCCGGCTCGCCTGCGCGCGACCCGGCGTCCGGCACCCAAGGCCCGCCCGGTTGAACACCACATGATCGCTCCGCCCCCCCCAGCCGCAAACGCCCGCCGGGTTTTCCGTCCCCGCGGCTCCTTGGTGATCGACATCAGGGGAGTCAGCAAGGAGTACCACATGGGCGAGGAGATCGTGCACGCCCTCCGGGGGGTCACCCTTCAAGTCTTCAGCAACGAGTACGTTGCCATCATGGGGCCTTCGGGCAGCGGCAAGTCGACTCTGATGAACATGCTGGGGTGCCTGGATACGCCCACCAGCGGGCACTACGAGTTCAACGGCAAGGATGTCTCCAGCATGACGGACGACGAGCTGGCCAGCATCCGCAACCGCGAGATCGGCTTTGTCTTTCAAACGTTCAACCTGCTGCCGCGGTCGACCTCGCTGCACAACGTCGAGCTGCCGTTGATCTATGCCGGCCTGTCGCCCCACGAACGCCGGGAGCGCGCCCGCCAGGCGCTGCAGAACGTCGGCTTGGGCGACCGGATGCTGCACAAGCCCAACGAACTGTCAGGCGGCCAGCGCCAGCGCGTGGCGGTGGCCCGGGCGCTCGTGAATCACCCCTCGATCATCCTGGCCGATGAGCCGACGGGCAATCTCGACTCGAAGACCGGCGAGGAGATCATGCAGCTCTTCGACGAGCTCTACGAGCAGAACAACACCATCATCGTCGTCACCCACGAAGAGGATATTGCCCGCCACGCCCGCCGCACGATCCGACTGCACGACGGCCTGATCGAAAGCGACCGCGTGGCGGAGACCTGAAAACCCGCGGTCGTCCCGACTACCGATGCATTTCGCGCCCCACCTCTTCTACGAGTTGACGGAGTCAGTCCGGATCGCGGTGGCGCAGATCCGGGCGAACAAGATGCGGTCGGTGCTGACCGCGCTGGGCGTCATCATTGGCATTGTGGCGGTCACGCTCATGGGCACCGCCATCAAGGGCATCGACACGGGCTTTCAGAACAGCCTCGCGATGCTGGGCAATGACATCTTTTACGTGGAGAAATGGCCGTGGTTCGGCGCCGAGGACTGGTGGAACTACATCAACCGGCCGAACATCAGGATCACGGACGCCGAGCGCCTGAACCGCATCATCGAGAATACGCCCGATTCGCTGCTGGAGGTGGCCGTGCCCCGCGCCGGCCGGGGCTGCTCGGTCAAATTCGGCGACGGACGCGTGGACGGGATTTTTGCCTTCGGCACGACCGCGGACTATGCGCGCATCACCACCGTTGATATCGCGGAGGGCCGTTTGTTCAACGAGGTCGAGGCCAACGCGGGCCGGGCGGTGTGCGTCTTGGGCTACACGGTGGCCGAGGCCCTTTTCCCCCGGCAGTCCGCGCTCGGCCAGACCGTGATCCTTGACGGCCATCCGTGCACCGTGATCGGCATATTCGCCAAGCAGGGGGAGTTCCTGGGGCTCTTCAGTTTCGACAATCAGGTGGTGATGCCGATCACGGCGTTCGCGAAGATGTTCGGAGCCCGGCGCGGCGCGCAGTTGCAGGTCAAAGTGGCCGACAAGACGAAGATGGCCGCAGCCAAGGACGAACTGATCGGGGCCATGCGCCGGGTGCGCGGCCAGTTGCCGGGCGAGCGCGACAATTTCACCGTGAACGAGCAGCAGGCGTTCAAGGCGCAGATTGACCCGATCATCTACAGCATCTTCATCGCCGGCCTGTTCATCACCGGCCTTTCGCTGTTTGTGGGTGCGATCGGCATCATGAACATCACGTTTGTCAGCGTGAAGGAGCGCACGAAGGAGATCGGGACGCGCAAGGCGATCGGGGCCCGGCGCCGCACGATCCTGCTGCAGTTCCTGATCGAGGCGGTGTCCATTTCCCTCATTGGTGGCGTCGTCGGCCTGGGCGTCGCCTATCTGGTCTTCCTCGGCATCCATTTCCAGATGCCAAACTTCCCGGCGCAGTTCTCCGTCCTGCTGGTGCTGTTGGGGATGGGGATGTCGGTGCTCGCCGGCGTCCTGGCCGGGTTTGTCCCGGCTTGGGGCGCCTCGCGGCTCGATCCGGTTGTCGCGCTGCGTTATGAATAGGATCGCGCCTCGTCCCGCCCGAAGAATGACCGCAAACCGGCGTTTGTCATGCCCCTGACCGAGATATTGCGCATCGCGTTTTCCTCGATCGCCGTCAACAAGCTCCGGTCGATCCTGACGATGCTGGGAATCACCATCGGCGTTTTCTCGGTGATCGGGGTCATGACCACGATCTCGGCCCTCCGCGGTTCCATCGAGGTCGGGCTCAGCTTTCTGGGCTCAAACACATTTCAGTTTGGCAAGTGGCCCGTCGTCGGAGGAGGGGGCCGGGATCACCGCAAGTACGAGATGCGCCGCAACATCACGCTCGATCAGGCCCGGCGGTACCAGCAGCTCATGGCCGGGAGCACGGACGTGATCTGTCTCAAGGTGTTTCACTACTCCGCGGCGCAGGCTGTGTACAATGCGCGGAAGACGACCCCGGACGTCAGTTTCGGCGGTACGAACGAGTATTTTCTCAACGCCAATCAGTTCTCCATCGACCTCGGGCGCAACTTTCAACCCGAGGACATCGACCTTGGCCGGCCGGTCATCATCATCGGCCAAGACATCGTCAAGAAGCTCTTCCCCTCGGAGAATCCCTTGGGCAAGACGATCAAGTTGAAGGAGCGGACCTATGTCGTCATCGGGACCTTCGCCTCCAAGGGCACGACCTTCGGCCAGAGTGAAGACAATGTCGCGATGATCCCCATCACGCGGTTCTTCAGTGACATGGGAGCTGAGCGCTACACGGTCAACATCGCCACCGCGGCGCCTTCGCACCAAGAATACAACGAGACGATGGACAAGGGGGTGACGGCGATGCGCATCGTTCGCGGCCTGCGACCGGAAGACGAGAATGACTTCGAACTGTATTCCAACGATTCGATCCTGGGTATCTTCGGGAAGGTGGCTGATGTCGTGTCGAGCGGCTCGTTCGTCATCAGCGGCATCGCCCTGCTCGCGGCCGGCGTGGGCATCATGAATATCATGCTGGTCAGTGTCACCGAGCGGACGAAGGAAATCGGCATCCGGAAGTCGATCGGCGCGCGCAAAAAGTCCATTCTCACCCAATTCCTCATTGAGGCAGTCGCCATTTCCCTCGTCGGCGGGGTGTTCGGAATCGCGCTCGGGGTGGGGGCGGGAAATCTCCTGGCCCTGTGGATGAAAGCCAATGCGATCTTTCCATGGGACTGGGCGTTCGTGAGCCTGGTGGTCTGTTCGGGGATCGGCGTGGGCTTCGGCTTTTATCCCGCGTGGAAGGCCGCCTCGCTCGACCCGATCGAGGCCCTGCGTTACGAGTAGGCCGCCCGGCGCGCCTAGCCGCGGCGGATTTCCCAGCCGGCGAACCGCACCTGGATGCGGTAGATCTTCTTCATCCGGCACGAGATCTGTCCCGTGGCCGGATCGAACTTCTCCGGCACCTCCACCCGGTTGATATCCACGACGGCGTGGTAGCCGCGCTCCGAAAAGATGTCGATCAGCATGGCCAGCGCGAGGGCGTCGTCGAGCAGCGGATCTTCGCTGTTGATCAGCGCGAGGCCGGAGATGGCGTGGCGTTTGATGATCGGCACCATCTTTTTTTCGATCAGGGCCACGACCTTCTGCAGGAGTTCGGCGTGCTGGAATTCATATGCGTCCAGCCGCTTGACCAGCTCCTGGCGGGCGTGCACGACGATTTCCCTGGCCAGCGGCAGGCCGCGCAGCCGGTCGAAGGTGCGGGGATCCAGCTCCAGCGAGCTCTGATACTGGAGCTCGGTCAGGATGTTGTATTCGACCTCCTGGATCGGGCCCTGGGCGTCGACAAAGTGGTAGTGGAAGAGGTTGCGCAGCGATTGCAGGGCGTCCCAGGTCTGCTCCTTGAACACGCGGTAGCGCCGGCGCGCCAGCTCCTCATCGTAGTCGGTGGGCCGCTCCTCCAGCAATTCGCCGACGCCCGTCCGCCGCACCTCCTCGTTGTGGGCGCGCACCTGCCGCCCGCGCTTGAGCTGGCGTTCGACCGAGATCTTCTCGTCGACAAACAACACCATGATGTGGATGGTGGGCTGGCGGAAGTGGATGCTCAGGGGGGTGGAGGCGAATTCGCGCCACGCCGCGCGCATCCGGTCCACCAGCAGTTTCAGGCACTCCACCTGGACCTTGGTGCGCGGGAAGCCGTCGAGGATGCAGCCGTCGCGATACTCGGGGTGCAGCAGATGTCGGAAGAGGATGCCCATGACCTCGCGGTCGCCCACCATGTAGCCGGCGTTCTTGAGGCGCTGGGCGTCGGGCGAATCGAGCAGGGAACTCACCACGATGGGCGGGCAGGTCAGGCCGCGGGTCTTGAGGATGAACGCGGTGTTGGTGCCCTTGCCGGCGCCGGGGGCGCCCCCCAGCAGAATGATCTCCTTGGGAAAACGCAGATTTTGGAGACCGAATTCGATTTCCAGTCCCTCCCAAACCGACTCAAAGATGATCTGGGCGTCCTTGATTTCGAGGTCGGGTGATTTGGCCGGCGTGACGGCCGGCGGACGCGGCGGATTCGAGGCGTCCGGCGTCGAGGCAGGGGTAGTTGGATTCATGAATCCAAGCGGGGCGGAGAGAGGGCAGGCGCGGCCAAGGGATGGATCGATCGTCGGGCGCGTTTCCGCTCCCGGCGTTCGACCACAAGGGTGCGCGAGATTGCGCCGATGGCGGGTGATCGTCGACATGTATTTGTGGCGCTGATTTGCCGTGCGGCGGAGATTATGGGCTGGAATGAGAGAGTTGGTCCCGGCGCCGCCGCGGGTCACCCAAGATGACCACCAAACGGAGGATGGGAAACCCGCCGCAGTTCGAACGCCGGCAGTTCCGGCGTGGAAGGTGATCATTGTCGCGGGCCGTGCGGGAGCGCTGCAGTCGGCGGCAAAATGAGCCGGCCGCTTGCACTCTTGAAACAGAGTGGTTATTCTCCCAAGTAAGTTGTCCGGGGTTTTTACCTGCTCGACGCGAAAGATAAGCGTCTGGCGGTTGAAACCGCGGAGAACGCCGAAACGTCAATTTGCAGGATTCCCGGTCTGCGAACCGTTGCCCAACGGTGTTTGAGCAGTTCGGGATGTTAGTTGAAGCTGGACTTGGCGGGGCCGCCGTAAGGTGGCCCCGCCTCGGCTTTTTTGGGGCTGCGCCATGAGCGGCACGGCGAAATGGCTCGGAAAGGAGTTCGATTGTGGTTGGCGGCGGAACCGCGGCGGCTTTTATCTGACAGTGCTGGAGTCATATGCGCATCCTGATCGTCGACGACGAAGCCAGTATTCGCAAAACAACGGCCATTGCGGTGCAGACCACCGGCCATGAGGCGGTGGAGGCGCCCAATGCAGCGCGTGCGTTGAAACTGGTTGAGACGGAAACCTTCGACGTCTGCTTTCTGGACGTCAAGTTGGGCGCGGATGACGGCCTGGCTTTGATGGACAAGCTCTTGCAGGTGTCGCCCGGTCTGACCGTCATCATGTTCACGGCGTTTGCGAACATCGCCACCGCGGTGGAGGCGATGCGGCGCGGCGCGTTTGATTTCATCCCCAAGCCGTTTACTCCGGATCAGATTCGACAGGTCCTCCAGAAGATCGTCCACACGCGATCCCTTGAGCAGCGGGTGCGGCAGCTGGAATCCCAGCTGGCCGATGAATCGCCGGAGATCGACCTCACGTCGGGTGAGCCGGCGTTGCAGCGGGTTCTCGACATCGCATTCAAAGCGGCCGACACGACCGCTACCATTCTGATCCTGGGAGCAAGCGGGACCGGCAAGAACGTGCTGGCGCGCGAAATCCACCGGCGAAGCGCGCAACGCGACCGGTCGTTTGTCACGGTCAATTGCCCGAGCCTTTCGAAGGAGCTGCTGGAGAGCGAACTCTTTGGCCATGTCAAGGGCGCGTTCACGGGCGCGGTCCAGGACACGTTGGGCAAGGTCGCGGCGGCGGAGGGCGGGACCCTCTTTCTCGACGAAATCGGCGAGTTGCCGCTGGAAATCCAGCCCAAGCTCCTCCGCCTGCTGCAGGATCGCGAGTACGAGCGCGTCGGCGAGGCGCGCCCGCGCAAGGCGGTGGTGCGGGTGATCGCCGCCAGCAACCGCAACCTGGCCGAGGAGATGAAGGCCGGGCGCTTCCGGGAGGATCTGTTCTACCGGCTCAACGTCATCACGCTGGCCCTTCCCGGACTGCACGAGCGCCCGGCGGATCTGATCCGTATGGCGGAAAACTGCCTTGGCTTCTTCGCCCGCCGTTTTGGCAAGAAGGTGCGCGCGCTGGCGCCCGAGGTCGTGGCGGCGTTTCGCGCGTATGCCTGGCCGGGAAACCTGCGGGAGCTGCGCAACGTGATCGAGCGTGCGGTGATTTTGGCGAACGGCGACACCCTGGCGCTTTCCGACCTGCCGGAGGAGTTCTCGCACCGCCGCGACTCGTTGATCGAGGTGGGGGCGCGGGTGACGCTCGACGAACTGGAGGCGGAGCACCTCCGGCGCATTCTCGCCGTCACGGCCACCCTGGAGGAGGCGGCCCGCACGCTGGGCATTGACCCGGCCACGCTCTACCGCAAGCGGCAGCGGTTGGGCCTGCTTTGACCGGCGCCCCGGGCCGGAATGCGGCCCCGGCGCTCCGAGTTCCGGATTTCCACGTTCGCCCGGATCTGCTGTAGTCGGAGGGCCCATGCTGCGCACGCGTCTCTACTTCGGCCTGCTGCCGCTTCTGCTCCTGTTGATCTTCATGGGCGGCTATGCGCTGCACACCTGTCTGGCGTTGAGCCGATCGGTCGAGGTCACGCTCGTCGAGAACTACCGCGCGATGCTCGCGACGGAGGACATGAAGGATGCGGCCACCCGCCTCAACAGCGCCTTGTATCAGGCGCAGCGCGGCGATTCCCTCGGCGCCCAGCGCCAGTTCGCGGAGACGCGGGCGCGTTTCGAGCGGAGTCTGCGCGAACAGGCGATGGTTTCGGCCGGCACGCCGCGCGCCGGTCCGGTGGGAGCCGTGGATGCCGCCTTCTCGGCCCAGGTTAAGGTCGACGAGGCTTTTCTCAGGGAAAGCGCCCTGCCGCCCCTGGATCAGATGGGCCGGGTCGAGACCCCGCTTTTCAGCACCCTGCGGGCGCTGGACGCCCTGGCCCAGTTTGACCGCGAGGCCCTGCAAGCCGAACTGGCCCGCGCGGGGCGGACCTCACGCACGACCATCCGGCTGCTGCTGAGCGCCATGGGTGTGGCCGTGCTCCTGTCTTTCGTCATCGCCTATCTGCTTGGCCGCTCACTGCTGCGGCCGATTGAGGCGCTGACGTCCTCCGCGGCGGCGCTGGGCGAGGGAACCTGGGACCGGGAGGTCCCGATCCTGTCCAAGGACGAACTCGGCGAACTGGCGCGCACTTTCAACACCATGGCGGCCAAACTCCGGGAGTTCCGGGAGGCGACCAATGCGCGGGTGCTGCGGGCCCAGCGCACCATGGAGGCCACGCTCACCTCGTCGCCGGATCCGGTCTTTGTCGTCGGGAAGGACGGCGCCGTGGAGCTGCGGAACCCGGCGGCTGCGGCGCTGGCGGACCTGCCGGAGATCGCCGGCGGCCTGCCCGTCCAGTTGCTCGAACCCCTGGCCGAGGTGCTCGCCTCCGGCAACCACTACCTGCCGACGGGGTACGACCGGGTCGTCACCCTGCGGGTGGGCCGGGAGGACCGCCACTACCTGCCGCGCATCCTTGCGGTGGGCGACACGCTGACGGGCTTCGGCGGGGCGGCGGTCCTGCTGCAGGACGTCACCAAGTTCCGCCTGCTGGACGACGCCAAGAACAACCTCGTGGGCACCGTCAGCCACGAACTCAACACGCCGCTGACGGGCCTGCGCATGGCGGTCTACCTGCTGCTCGAGGAGAACCTCGGGCGGCTCACGCCGGGGCAGCGCGAGCTGCTCGAATCGGCGCGCGACGACGCCAACCGGCTTCTGCGCATCCTCGACGACCTGCTCGACCTGAGCCGGCTCGAGGGCGGCGCGACCGCGCTGAACCTGGCCCCCGAGAAGGTCGACCGCCTCCTGGACGTCATGGCGGCAGAGGTCCGCCCGACGATCGACGCGGCGGGCCAGCGCCTCGTCGTGCGCGCCGGCGGCGCCCTCCCCGAGGTCTCGGTCGACCGCGACCGGATCCGCTATGTCTTCATCAACCTGCTGACCAACGCCAGCAAGTACTCCCCCGACGGCAGCGAGATCACGCTCTACGCCGAACCGACCGCGGACGGCTTCGTGAAGTTCGGCGTGCGCGACTACGGCCCGGGCATCCCGGCCGAGAGCCTGCAGCGCGTCTTCGACAAGTTCTACCGCGTGCCCGGCCAGACCCGGAAGGGCGCCGGCCTCGGGCTCGCCGTGGCCCGCGAGATCGTCGTGGCCCACGGCGGCTCCATCGCCTGCACCAGCCGGGTCGGGCAGGGGAGCGACTTCCACTTCCTCGTGCCGGCCGTCAGCGCCCCGGCCGAACCCGCCCCGGCGACCTGACGGCGGATGGCGCCTCGAGGGCGCCGCGGGTGACGCCGAGCTCGTGGATCAGGCGGAATTCGCGCCAGAGCTCCGCCCCGGTGATCTCGCCGCGCAGCACCTGCCGGTAGCGGCCCACGATGCGGGCGAGCTCGGCGGGCGCCTCGTCGAGGAACTCCACCCGGAAGGCGCGGGCGCCCAGGGCGCGCAGGCGCGGCAGGAACTCCGCGCCGGTTTGTGCCCGGCAGTTGAATACCGTGTTGCGGCAGCCGGCGTCGGCCCGCACGGGCAGCTCGGCACCCACCCGGTCGCGCAGCCGCAGGTCCGTCCGGTCGCACGGCCGCCCGCAGTCGCGGTAGTCGTGGCCGGTCGTCAGGAACGCGCAGAAGACGCAGTGCTCCATGTGAAACAGCGGCATGTGCTGGTGGATCGTGATCTCGAACCAGGCGGGCGGCGCCGCGCGCAGCAGCGCCTCGAGCTGCTGGATGTTGAGATCGTACGACGCCGTGACGCGCTCGAGCCCGTAGCGCCGGATGAAGTAGTCCGCCGCCAGCGGATTGGCCACGTTGAGCGGTTAGTCGCCGCGCAGGCGGCGCCCGCGGTAGCAGGCCAGGTGGTCGAAGTTGCGGACGAGGAACCCGTCCGGCTCGCTCGAAGCCACCTGGCGCAGGATC
>JBAIXJ010000374.1:0-6609 GCA_037916645.1 Opitutales bacterium
TTCATCAAATCGATCGAGGGCGACGGTTACCACGGATTCGCCCTCTGGCCGCTCTTCGGGTGGAAGGAGAAGCCCAACGTCGAGCGGGACCGTTATTATCTCTGGCCGCTGATCTACAAGAACGAGAAGAACCTCGCGCAGCCCAAGCCGGACGTCTCGCTCGGCGCCCTGCCCTTCTATGCCCGCGACGAGCGGGCGGGGTCCGTCAGCGAGACCTTCGTCTGGCCGTTCTTTGGCTACACGCACCGCCAGACGCCCAATCGCTACAACGAAACCCGCTACTTCTGGCCGCTGTTTGTGCAAGGGCGCGGCGACGACCGGCTCGTCAACCGCTGGGCGCCGTTCTACACGCACTCCAACTTCAGGGGCGACGACAAGCACTGGGTGCTCTGGCCGCTGTTCCGGCAGGAGCGGTGGACCGACGACGGCCTGAAACAGACCAAGACCCAGCTGCTCTTCTTCGTCTACTGGTCGCTGCGGCAGCAAAGCGCCGCGCATCCGGCGCTGCCCACGGCGCAGAAGACCCATCTCTGGCCGCTCTTCAGCTACTGGGATAACGGCGCCGGGCGCCGCCAGCTGCAGGTGCTCAGCCCGCTGGAGGTGTTCTTCCAGCACAACGAGCCGGTGCGCCAGGCCTACACGCCCTTGTTCGCGCTCTACCGCTACGAGCGGCAGGCCCCGGGCGCCGTGCGGTGGTCATTGCTGTGGGATGCGATCACCTGGCGGCGGACGCCCGCGCGAAGCGCCTTCCACCTCGGGCCGCTGCTGGGCGTCGAGCAGGGGCCGGAGGGAGGGCGGATTGCGCTCGGCGCCGGACTCATCGGCCTGAAGCGCGCCCCCGGGGCCCGCGGCTGGCGGCTGTTCCTGTTCGATTTTTCCACCAATCCGCGTAAGAAGCCTCAGGCAGGCGGCCCGCCATGAAACAACTCCTCGGCATCTTTGAAAGCATCGGCAACACCGTGCTGCTGGCGGTGCGCGCGGCCCAATACACCAACACGCTGCCCCGGCAGTTCCCCCGGTTCATCGAGCAGTGCTACCTGATCGGCTACACGACGATGCCGATTGTCACGATCCTCAGCTTCTTCATCGGCAGCGTGCTCGCGTTGCAGAGCGGCTACAGCATGCAGGACTTCGGAGCCAAGCACTTCATCGGGTCGCTCGTCGGCCTCTCCATGGCGCGCGAGCTCGGCCCGGTGATGGTGGCGATCCTCGTGACGGGCCGCGTCGGCTCGGCCATCACCGCGGAGCTCGCCTCCATGAAGGTGTACCAGGAGGTCGACGCGCTCGTCACGATGAACATCCCCCCGGAGCGGATGCTGGTGCTGCCGCGGCTCGCCGCCGTGCTCGTGATGATGCCGGTGCTCGCGATCATCGCCAATCTCTGCGGCTGGTACGGGGGCGCGCTGGTCGCCAAGTACACCGGCTTCATCTCCATCGAGCCCGAGACCTATTTCAGCGTGCTCACGCGTTACGTCAAAATGAAGGACATCGTCGACGGCCTGATCAAAGCCGAGGTGTTCGGCTTCGCGGTGGTGCTGGTCTCCTGCAATATCGGCCTCAATACCCGCGGCGGCCCGCGGGAGATCGGCGCCTCGGTCACCAAGGCGGTGGTCACCTCCCTCATCCTCATCCTGGTGCTCGATTACTTCGTCACCAAGGCCCTGATCTGATTCCCCATGCCCGCCACCGCTTATTCCGCGACCCCCTTTGTCGGCCGGACCTTTGGCGTCACCATCGACAAGCTCAACAAGAGCTTCGACGGCGTCCAGGTGCTCAAAGACGTGAGCCTCGAGGTCCGTCCCGGCGAAATCTTCGTCATCATGGGCCCCAGCGGCTCGGGCAAGAGCGTCCTGCTCAAGCACATCGCCGGGCTCGAGCGGCCCACCAGCGGCCGGGTGCTCATCGGGGACCACGACGCCGCGGATCCCGCGACGCGGACCCGCGTGCACCTTGCGCTCGTCTTCCAGGCCGGGGCCCTGTTCAGCTCGATGACGGTCTACGACAATCTGGCGCTCTATCCGCGCGAGCACCGTCTCTGCAACGAGGCCGGCATCCGCGAACGGGTCATGTACGCGCTGCAGATCCTGTCGCTCGAAAAGGCGGTCAGCCAATATCCGGCCGAACTTTCGGGCGGCATGAAAAAGCGCGTTGCGATCGCCCGCGCACTGGTGATGGAGCCCGAGCTCCTGCTCTACGACGAACCCACGTCCGAACTGGACCCGGTGATGAGCGCGACGATCAGCGAGATCATCGCCACGATGCGCAAGCACACCGCGGTCACCTCGATCGTCGTGACGCATGACCGCGACCTCGCGCTCGCCATCGCGGACCGCATGGCGGTCATCATGGACGGACGCATCCGGGCGGTCGGCAAGCCGGCCGAGTTCCAGCACCCCACCGACCGCGCCATCGCCAACTTTTTGAACCCCGTCATCGATCTGGACAATCCCCGCTTCAAGAAACTGGAGAACGACTATGAATAATCGCATGCAAACCATTCGCGTCGGCCTGTTCTTCGTCCTCGGCCTCGCGCTCCTCTGGATCACCTTCGAATCGCTGTCCGGCGGGCGGGTGTTCAAGGAAAAGGGCTACCCCCTGGTTGCCTATTTCGACAACCTGAAGGGGCTGCAGAAGGGGGACCTCGTCCTCATGGCCGGCGTGCGCATCGGCACGGTGACCGGGACCAGCCTGGTCGGACGCAAGGCCCAGGCCACGATCTCCATCGAGCCCGACGTCAAGATCGCCGACGACGCCGTCGCCATGGTGGCCCAATCGAGCCTCCTCGGCACGAATCATCTCGAAGTCACCGTCGGCTCCCCCTCGGCCCCTCCGCTCGCCCCGGGGGCCGAAATCAAGACCCAGGAGACCATCGGCATGAACGAGGTCATCGCCCGGCTCGGCTCGCTGGGTGACCGCATGGAACAGGTCGTGACCGATATCGGGCAGGCGCTCAAGGGCGGCGAGGGCGGAAGCCTGTTCACCAAGATCGACCGGCTGGTGACCGACAACGGCCCGAAGCTCGACGCCACGATGTCCAACCTCCAGGACATCACGACCAAGATCCGCAACGGTGACGGCACCCTGGGCCGCCTCGTGAATGACGCCAAGCTGCACGACGAACTGCTGACCTCGGTCGAGGAGTTGAAAAGCACCGCGCACGATGCGCGCAGCTTCATGACCAATGCCCAGTCGATCCTCGATCAGGTGAAGTCGGGCAAGGGAACCCTCGGGGCGCTTCTCTACGACGAGCAGACCGCCAACCAGTTCAAGCTCACGGCCAGGAACATCAGCGAGCTCTCCACCAAGCTGAACAGCAACCAGAGCAGCCTGGGCCGGCTGATCAACGACGACTCGCTGTACCGCGAGGCCCAGAGCGCCATGCGCAAGGTCAACCAGGCGGTCGACAGCATGAGCGACCAGGGCCCGATCACCGCGGTGGGGGTCGCCGCCAACTCGCTGTTCTGAGGGCCGCGCCGTTCTCCAGCCCGCGGCCGCCGCCGGAGCCGGTCCTAGCGGGACCGGCTCTTTTTTCGCCGGGCGGTCCCGGCCGGGAAGCTGCCGGGCTCCATGCCGAAATAGCCCGCGGCGTTGCGGTAGCAGATGTTCTCCACCAGCTCGCCGAGGGCCTTGCCGTCGGCCGGGATCAGGCCGGCGTGGACGTCCGCGCCGAGCAGGGCGCACAGCACCCGGCGGAAGTACTCGTGCCGGACGTAGCTGAGGAAGCTGCGCGAATCCGTCAGCATCCCGATGAACCGGCTGAGCAGCCAGAGGTTGGAGAGCGCGTTGATCTGCCACTCCATGCCCTCCTTCTGGTCGAGGAACCACCAGCCGCTGCCGAACTGGACCTTGCCGGGAATCGAGCCGTCCTGGAAGTTGCCGATCATCGTCGCGAAGACGTAATTGTCGGCCGGGTTCACGTTGTAGAGGATGATTCGGGGCAGCTTCCCCTCGGCGTCGAGGCGGTTCAGGTACCGGGAGAGGGCGCGCGCCTGCGGAAAATCGCCGATCGAATCCACGCCGGAGTCGGCGCCGAGGCGCTTCATCAGCCGGGCGTTGTTGTTGCGGATCGCGCCCAGGTGGAGCTGCTTCGTCCAGCCGCGTTCGGCGTCGAGCCGCCCGAAGAACAGCATCACGAACGAGGCGAACTTCGCCGTCTGCTCGGGCGAGGCCGCGGTGCCGGCGCGGGCCTGGGCGAAGATGGCCGCGGCCTCGCGTTCCGTGCAGTCCTCGGCCGGGACGGTCTCCATGCCGTGGTCCGACAGGCGGCCGCCCTGCGCATGGAAGAAGTCGTGCCGCTGCTTGAGCGCGGCGAGAAACGACGCGAGGTCCCTCACGTCGGTGTTGGCGCGCGCCGCGAGGCGGTCGCACCAGGCGTTGAACCCGGCTGCGTCGTTGACCCCCAGCGCCTTGTCGGGCCGGAACGCCGGATACACCCGCGTGGCGAGGCCGGTCTTCCGGACCGCCTGGTGGGGCGCGAGGTCGTCGACCGGGTCGTCGGTGGTGCAGACCACCGCGACCTTGAACTTGGTCAGGATGCCATGCACCGACAGCTCCGGCTCCTGCAGCCGCGCATTGGCCCGGCGCCAGATCTCCGGCGCATTCTGTTCGTTGATCAGGAGGTCGATGCCGAAATACCGGCGCAGCTCGAGGTGCGACCAGTGGTAGAGCGGGTTGCGCAGCGTGTGCGGCACGGTCCGCGCGTAGGCGAGAAACTTGTCATAGTCGCTCGAGCCCCCCCCGGTGATGAGGTCCTCCGGCACGCCGTTGGCCCGCATCGCCCGCCATTTGTAGTGGTCGCCGGCCAGCCAGATCCGGGTCAGGTTTTCAAAGCGCCGGTTCGCGGCGATTTCCTCCGGCGGCAGATGGCAGTGGTAATCGAAGATGGGCTGGCCGGCCGCGTGCTCGAAATAGAGCGTGCGGGCCCACCTGGTCGTGAGCAGGAAATCGTCGGGGAGGAAGCGGAGGGCGGAAGGCATGGGGACGGCGGGATTACGAGACGAGATGGTCCTTGAGGTAATCAAAGCTCATCTGCAGCGACGCAAAAGGATCACGCGGACACGTGTCCTGCTCAACAATAAACCATTGGCAGCCGGACGCCTCCGCCTCCGCGATGATGCGGGCGAAGGGCAGGTTGCCCTGGCCGATCTCGGCAAACACCGGCTTGCGCTCCGGCGTCATCGCGTAGTCCTTGAGGTGGATGAACGGCAGGCGGGACCGCAGCTTCCGGCACCATTCCACGCAGTCGCCGCCGCCGAAATGCACCCAGTAGGTGTCGAGCTCGCCCACGAGGTTCCGCGGGTCGGTCTGCGCGTAGATGTGGTCCAGAACCGGCGCCCCCCGAAATTTGATGAACTCCAGGTCGTGATTGTGGTAGCCGAGGGTCAGGCCGGCCGCGCGCAGCTTCGCCCCCGCGGCGTCGAGCTTGCGCACGAGGGTGGTGATGCTGGCCGCGTCGGTGAAATCCACGCCCTGCGGCCAGGGGTACGCCGTGAGCCGGCATCCCAGCGCCTGCAGGGTGGCGATGGCCTTCTCCGGCTCGTCGAGGATGACCGCGGAAGGCTCATGGGTCGCGCAGATGACCAGCCCCTCCCCGGCCATGATCCGGACGATCTCCTTCTCGGCGATGGGGCCGAGGCCGCTGAGCTGCACGGCCTCGTATCCGATGGCGCGGATCTTCCGGGCCGTGGCCGCGAGCGCGGCGGCGTTCTGACAGAAATCCCGGACGGTGTAGAGTTGGGCGGCGACTTGGTTGATTTTCATGGTCAGGGAAGTCCTTCCAACATCGGCGGGCGGCGGGAGATTCGCAATGGCAGATCCCACCCCGGGCGCGTGGCATCGCGCCGGTGCGGCGTCCTACCGTCCGAAGGACCGGGAGAAATCCTCCGGCGTGGCGGCGGGAGCGGCCTTCTTCTTGAACGTGGACTGCGCCGCGCGCTGCTGCAACCGGCGCTGGTAGGCGCGCGCATTGAGCGGGAGCTCCACGGTCCGGTCGCGCCACGTGGACATCAGCATCGCGTTGGCCAGCTCGACCGAGTGGATTCCCTCGGCCGCCGGCGCAATGAGCGGCGCGCCGTCGAGGATCGCCGCCACGAAGTTCGCCAGGATCTCATTGTGCTGCCCGCCGTGATCCGGTGCCGTCACGGTGGAGCTCACGGTGTCCGGCCGGGCAAATGACTCGGTTGTCGTGCGGCTGAATTCCGCCGCCGGCACCGCGTTGCGCAGGATCTCGATCCGGTCGCCCTCATAGACGACCCGCCCGCCGTCGGCACTGATCTCCAGCCGGTTGGTGCCGGGCGCCTCGCCGGTGGAGGCGGTGAACACCGCGGTGGCGCCGGAGGCAAACTCCAGGTAGGCGGTCACATCGTCCTCCACCTCGATGTCGTGGTAGCGCCCGAAACGGCAGAACGCGCGGACGCGGACGGGGCGCCCGAAGATCCACTGGAGCAGGTCGAGGTTGTGCGGGCATTGGTTCAGCAGCACGCCGCCGCCTTCGCCCGCCCACGTGGCGCGCCAGGCGCTCGAGGCGTAATAGGCCTCCGACCGGAACCAGTCCGTGACCGTCCAGTGGATCCGGCGGACCGCGCCGAGCTCGCCGCTCTGGACCAGGCG
>JBAIXJ010000375.1:0-1990 GCA_037916645.1 Opitutales bacterium
TGGCGGCGCCGTCGGCGACGACCGCGTTGAGCCAGTTCACGGCGTTGCTCCACAAACCACCGCTGGCCGGCTGGAGCCAGACGCCGCTGCCGAGCGTCGGGACGACCAGCGTGTACGACTGGCTCGCGGTGTAGCCGTTCTCCGGATTGCCCTGGCCGTCGGTGATCCCGTTGCTCGGCAACAGGATCAGCTTCAGGTCACCCGTGCCCGAAATGGCGTTCACGGTGATATCGAAGACCGTGCCGTTGCTCGCGGAAACACCGGCGACCGAACCGGTCGCGGTGTTGGTCGTCGCCACACTGAAAGCGCTCGTGGTGACGTTGTTCACGGTCGTGTTGAAGGTCATGCGGAACACCACGCTGCCCACGGTGTTCGGGATCACCTGCTGGGGCGGGTTGTACCGCACGATCGAGATCCGCGGCTGGCCTTGCAGATTCAGGCTGAAGATCGGCGAGGATGCGCTGTTGGCGCCGCCGGTCGAGGCCGTGGCATAGAAGCTGTTGATGCCGTCGGGCAGCGAGACGCTGGTGTAGTCGAAGCTCCAGTTGCCGCTGCCGTCAGCCGTCACCGTGCCGATCGTGCCGACCCCCACGCGGGTGAGCGTCACGCTGGCGTTCGGCCCGGCCGTGCCTACGAACGTGAAGACGCGGTCCGACGTCGTGGCGCCGTTGGTCCAGGTGCCGGTGTCGCCCACCGCGGCGGTGATCACCGGCATGGTGACGCTGGTGTCGATGACGAACGCAGTCGAGGCCGGGCCGGAGTGGCCGTTGTCGTCATTGGCGACCGCGGTGAAGCTGTGGAGGCCGGCGCTCAGGGCGCCGCCGAGGGTGATCGCCCACGCGCCGGTGGCCGAGGCGGTCGTCGAACCCTCGGGCGTCGAGGCATCGAGCGTCAGCGCGACCGTGTCGAACGGCGTCGCCGTGCCGCTCACGGTGAGCGGGCTGCCGCCGGCGTAGGTGATGACCGGGGCGGCGATCGGACCGTCGAGCTCAACCGAGTCGTAGACCCAGCCCGCGCTCAGCCACGGGCTGAGGTCGGAGGAGCCGCTGATCGGGGTGATCGTCAGCGTGTTGGCGCCGAGGACCAGGGAACTCGCCGGGATGCTGTAGGTGAACAGCGCGTTGTTGCCGCGGTAGGTGCCGATCGTGAAGCTGCGCGAGTTCGGCTGGCTGGACGCACCCGGATTCGTGGTGGCATGGCCGTTGACCACCACCGACGGCCGCCCGCTGTTGTAGGCGCACGTGATGCCGATACGCAGCGTGAGTGTTGTGATCTGGTTCGACGCCAGGCTGAAATTGACCGTGGTCGGGCTGTTGGCTCCGCGCATCTGGATCGCCGGAAACGCGGCCGGGCTGTCGGCCCCGACCGTGTAGGTCAACGGTCCCCAGCTCGCGTTGCGCACGTCCGACGGATGCATTTGCGGGATGTTGTCGCCGTTGAGCAGGCCCGCCGGCGTGCTGTCCCAATCGCCGATGCGGAAGATCACCGAGGGCTTCGGCTCGGCCGAGGTCAGGTTGAGCGGAGTGGTCGCCCCGGCCGTGACGGTCGCCGATGTGGTCGCCACGGCGAGTTCTCCCTTGTAGAGCGTGGCGGTGTAGGTGCCGGGCTTCATGCCGGAACAGGTGTAGGAGCCGTCGGCCGGGTTGATCACCGCCCAGTACTGCGCGGTGGCGTTGGCGAAGCCGACCACGCCCTGGAACGCGGCGGGGATGCCCGTCGCCGTGCCGCTGACCGCGCCGCGGCCCGAGGCGGGCACCCAGCCGGTGAGGCCCAGCGCGCCCATCCAGGAAAAGTCGATCGGGAGCGTCGGCGGGGCACCGGTGGTGAACACCAGCGCATACGGGCCGTGCAGCACGTTGAGGCGATAGGCCTCCGTCTGGTTGTGGCCCGAGTTCATGTAATTGTAGACCTCCTGGTCCGAGCCGGCGCCGTCGCCCTGGTTCTGAATGTCGCGGAAGAACGGACCGCCCGAACTGCTCTCGCGGTTGCC
>JBAIXJ010000376.1:0-2283 GCA_037916645.1 Opitutales bacterium
CCTCGGCTCACCTGGGTTCGGGCGAGCAGATCGGAATGTTCGCCCTGGTTTTCGGCGGCTTCGCCGTTCTGGCCGGCCTGTTTCCCTTCCATACCTGGGCGCCGACCGGTCACGTGGCGGCGCCGACAGCGGCCTCGATGCTGCTGGCCGGCGTGGTGATGAAACTCGGCGCCTACGGCTGCCTGCGGGTGGCGCTGCCGGCCTTCCCCGTCGGATTTGCCTTCTGGCAGCCGGTCATCGCGTGGCTCGCGCTCGCCGGGATCGTGTATGCCGGCCTGGTCGCGCTGGTCCAGACGGACTTCAAGTTCGTGATCGGCTACTCGAGCGTGAGCCACATGGGATTCGTGCTGCTGGGCCTGGCGGCCGCCGATGTCCGGGCGGTGAGCGGCGCGGTGCTGCAGATGTTCTCCCACGGCGTCATCGCCGGCCTGCTCTTCGCGGTGGTCGGCCGGATGGTCTATGACCGCGTGCATACGCGCCGGCTGGACGCCCTGCATGCGATGGGCCTCCACCGCCGGCTGCCCTTCGCGGCCGTCACGTTCGTGATCGCCGGTTTGGCGTCGATGGGCATGCCGGGATTCAGCGGATTCCCGGCGGAACTCATGGTGCTGGTGGGCGCGTGGGGCCGGTCGGCCGGCTGGGTGCTGGTGGCCGCGACGGGCGTGCTGATCGCCGCCGCGTTCACGTGGCGGGTGGTGCAGCTCGCCTTTTTCGGGCCGGGCGTAGGAAAGTCGGAAACGACCGGCGCGCCGTGTCCGCCGATCAGCTGGCCGGAACGGGCCGGCGCCGTCCTGTTGCTGGCCGCCACGGTGCTGATCGGTCTCAAGCCAGACCTGTTGCTCGGCTGGATCACGCCGGCTCTGCAGTCGCCGCTGATCCAGGCGGTGCTGAAAGGCGGTGCGCCATGAGTGGCGGCTGGGCCCTCGCGCGTCTGCTGCTGCCGGAGGCGGCTCTCGTCCTCGGGGCGCTGGCGGTGCTCGGTCTCGACCTGGCCTGGCTGCGGCACCGTCCGGACGGCGTCCGTCTGCGCGCCGCCAGCGCCGTGGCGGCGTTCGCCGTGGTGATAGCGTTCCTGTTTGTTTGGCGGGTCGGCAGTTCGGGGCCCGCCGCTGCCGGCGGTTTGGTCGCAGACCCGCTCGCCACGGCCGCGCGGAGCGGCGTGCTCGGGCTCGCCCTGCTGGCGCTCGGCACGGTGACGGCGGCACCGACGCGCCGGAATCCCTCGGAGTTTGTCGCGATCCTCCTGTTTGCCACCGCCGGATTCACCCTGATGGCGGCCGCGAACCAGCTGCTGCTCGCGTTCCTCGCCCTCGAGCTGGCGAGCCTGTCGCTCTACGTGCTGGCCGGCTTCGACAAGCAGCGGCCGGAATCGGCCGAGGCGGCGCTCAAGTATTTCCTGTTCGGCGGCATGTCGGCTGCGTTCCTGCTCTTCGGCTTCAGCCTCCTGTACGGGTTCACCGGAGCGCTCGATTTCCCCGCGGCCGCGGCGGTGCTGGCCGCGCGTCCGCCCGGTCCGCTGGCGACGGTCGCCCTGGTGATGGTGCTGGTGGCCTTCGGGTTCAAGGTGGCCGCGGCGCCGTTCCATTTCTGGGCGCCGGACGTCTATCAGGGCGCGCCGACGCCGTCGGCGGCCCTAATCGCGTCGGCCTCCAAGCTCGCCGGCTTCACCCTGTTCGTGCGGTTGCTGTGGCCGGCGTGGGGCGCCCTGCCGGTGGCGGCGGGGACGACGGCGCCGCGCCCGGGCTGGCTCTCCGTGGTTGCGGCGATCGCGGTTGCGTCGCTGGTGCTCGGAAACCTCGCGGCCCTGGCGCAGGGCAACCTGCGGCGCCTGCTGGCCTATTCAGCGATCGCCCACGCCGGCGCCCTGTTGCTGGGCGTGATGACGGCGGGAGCCTTCGGGCCGGGCCCGCTCCTTTACTATGCCGCCACCTACGGGCTCGCGGCTCTCGGGGTGTTCGGGGTTCTGGCCGTGGTTGAAGGTGACTCCGATGGCGTGGCGCGGCCGGACCGGAGCCAGCGCTTGGAGGATCTGGCCGGCCTGCACCAGCGGTCCCCGTTGCTCGCCGGCTGCCTGGTCGTGTTCATCCTTTCGCTGGCCGGCATTCCTCCGCTGGCCGGTTTCTGGGGGAAGTTCGCGGTGTTCGCCGCCGCGCTACGCCTTGACGGTCCCACCGGGGCGATGGGCGGGCTCGCGATCCTGGCGATCCTGCTGAGCGCCGTGGCGCTCTACTATTACCTGCTCGTGCTCAAACCGGCGCTGGTTGCCGCGCCGCCAACCGGCGC
>JBAIXJ010000377.1:0-2230 GCA_037916645.1 Opitutales bacterium
CGCGCCGATTTCCGCGGGAGTGGGCGTGCGGTACGGCACGGGATACTCCGGCTGGATCTGGCTGCCGCTGAAGATCACCGGGCCGGAGGCGGCCGGACGCGGAGCGCCTTCCTGGGCGCGGACTACCGGGAGTAACAGCAAGCCGGCCAACAGGAGCCCAGCCGCGGCAAGATGGGAACTCGTCCGGCCCAAAGCAGGGAGATGGGTCATGGGGTCAATGGGGCCGGCGGGTATCCGTCAGCACCGGAGGAAGTGTCACGCCGGTCCCGAGGTTCGTCAAAAAGCCTCGCGGTTGACTGTAAGGCGAAACGCCGGTTGCACGAGATGCCCGTCCCCACGACATTCCCCGTTGACGGTGCGCGCCGCTTGCCGCGAATAACGATCGGTCGGACCTTCCCGCGGCCCCGCTCCTGAACGCCCATGCTCCAATTCTTCATGCGCTTAGCCTCTCTGCCCGCGGCCCACCGCCTGGTTTTTGCCCTCACCCTGACGCTGGGCGCACACGCCGCGACCCCCCTCCTCGCCGCGGACGACGCGAAATCCCCGGCCGGTGAACCGCCGACCGAGTGGATCGACCCCGACACCGGCCACCGCGTGATCCGGCTTTCCAAGGACCCCGGCACGGCCAGCCTGTATTTCCACCAGAACGCCTACACGCCCGACGGCCGGAAGCTCATCGTCACCACGCCGGATCGCGGCATCGCGGCGATCGATCTGGCGACCCGTGAGATCACACCGATCGTGCCGGGGCCGGTCGGCGTGCTGGTCACCGGACGGAAATCCGGCGATGTCTACTACACGAAGCGAGCGACGCCGGCGGAGGCCAAGCCCGAGGGGCAAAAGGAGGCGGCGATGCAGTTGTCAGTCTTCGCCACCAACGTCGACACGCTGCAGACCCGCGAGGTGGTCAAGCTCCCGCCCGGCCGCTTCGTCGCGTCGCTGAACGCGGATGAGACCCTGCTCCTGGGTTCGTATGTCGAGGGGGCTTCGCCGCAGGGCCCCGGCACCGGCGGCCGCGGCCCGGGCGGCGGCCGGCCGGCACAAGATCCTCGATTTCTACAGGGCAACTACGAAGCCGTCGGCGCGGACGGAAAGCCGATGACGTTCGCCCAGGCCAAGGAACTCCGGCTGCACAACCAGCTCGCCGCGATTCGTGCCGGCCCACCGCACGTCATCTTCACCGTCGACACCAAGACCGGCGAGCTGAAGGACGTGCACCGGGAGCGCGAGTGGCTCAACCACCTGCAGTTCTCCCCCGCGGATCCCGGCCTCATCATGTTCTGCCACGAGGGCCCGTGGCACGAGATCGACCGTGTCTGGACCATCCGTGCGGACGGCACCGGCCTCACCAAGGTGCACACCCGCACGATGAACATGGAGATCGCCGGCCACGAATTCTTCAGCGCCGACGGGCGCACGATCTGGTACGACCTGCAGACGCCGCGCGGCGAGGACTTCTGGCTGGCGGGCTACGAAATGGCGACCGGCCGCCGGACCTGGTATCACCTCGAGCGCAACGACTGGTCGGTCCATTTCAACGTCTCCCCCGACGGGACGATGTTCGCCGGCGACGGCGGCGACAACGAGATGGTCGCCCACGCGCCCGACGGGAAATGGATCTACCTCTTCCGGCCGCAGGAGCTCCCCGACGTCGCCGGCATCAAGAATCCCGACGATCCCAAGCTGATCCATCCGGGCTTCTTCCAAGCCGAGCGCCTCGTGAACATGGCCAAGCACGACTACCGCCTGGAGCCCAACGTCACGTTCTCGCCGGACGAGAAGTGGATCATTTTCCGCTCGAACATGTTCGGCCCAACCCACGTCTTCGCCGTCGAGATCGCGAAGGCGAAGTAGCCGGCGGCGGTCGACAATCGGCGCTTCCCGTCGGGCTGCCGCGAACGAGCTAGAGGCCTGCCATGCCGGGCGACCGGCAGCAATTGGAAATTGGGCGTGGTGCCGGCATTGGCAGCGGTGGGCTGGGCCTTTGTGCTTGCTGGGCCGTCCGGCCCGAGGCTTTGCCTCGTTATTTCGTCACGATCATTCCTGTGCCGCTTATCAGCCGGCAATTTGGGACGAGCCGAATCTCCGACCCGGAAATGACATCAACTATCCTCAATTCAAAACTCACAAGGTACGACGGGTGGCCGGATAACGCAGCGACAACGGCCCAAGGAGTCAGACGAAGGTGCTCCGTCGTCTCCAGAATCACCAATTTGCCGCCTTCTCCTAG
>JBAIXJ010000378.1:0-1523 GCA_037916645.1 Opitutales bacterium
TCTCCGCGGAGTGTCAAGAAGGTGTTCGTGGGTGATCTCTGGCCGGGGAAGAACTGAGTGGAATCGTCGCCATTGTCATCGCCAACCGCCGCGATCCGGCCCGGGCCATGTCGATATTGTGCTGACCGGCGCCGGCACGTCTCCGCCGCGCGCCGCCGTAGTGAAGGTCCCGGGCGATCGGTTCCGCTCGCTCAACCCACCGGCTTACTGCGCAGCCGCATGACGGTTTCCAACTGCGCCCGCTGACAGCGCATCGGAGGCAGACCCTGGAGGATCTGTTCAATATCATCGACGACCATCTGTCCCATCCAAGGCCAGATCTCCGGGATGTTGCCCGCCCGGTGGGCCTGGAGGATCGTGTTCGGCGTGTGCCGGGCACGGTGAGCGTGGGGAATCGGTTCCTCGGGCCAGACATCGATCGCCGCCCGGATGCGCCCGGCCGCGGCGGCATCAAGCAATTCGTCGAAATTGACGATCCCGGCCCGGCTCACCAACACGACGATCCCTCCCGGGCGCATCAGCGCGAACTGCTCCCGGCCGATCCTTCCGGCGTTCTCCGTCGTGGTGGCGGCGAGCAGAAAGACGACCGTTCCCCGGGCAAAACACTCCTCCAGGGACACCGGCGTCAGGCCCATTTCGCGGAGCACGGCGGGATGGATCCACGGATCGTGAACGAGGATCTCTCCTCCGAACGGTCGCAACAAGGGTAGCAGCGCCCGGCCCACATTCCCGCACCCGACCAGCGCCAGCGGGCGTCCGCGCAGCAGAATGGAATCGTGATTGTCCCGTTCGCCATAGAGCGATTCCCGCCCCTCCCGGATGGCGGCATCGGCCTCCGGCAGGCGCCGCGCCGCCGCGACGGCCAGGCCGAGCGCCATCTCGGCCACGGGTTGGGCAAAGACCGGACCCGTGGAGAGCACGTGAATCCCTCTCCGGTGGCATTCGGCATAGTCGACGTTGGGCAGGAAGTTACTCTCGACATTGAAGACGGCGCGCAAAAGCGGCGCCCGGTTGAGCCGTTCGATCGGCAGGGCGGACTGCCCGATCAAGATCGCAGTCCGCGGCAAGTGCCGGTCGATGTGCTCCGCCGACGCCGGCGGGCCGTCGTGCCAGATGACCTCGCCCAGCGCGCTCAACCGATCCTTGGTCGGCTGGTCGAAGATCAGATCGATCGGCCGCGGATAGGGGTCCAACAGGAAGACCGGCGGTTGCGTGGGGCTCATGGTGGTGACATCTCCTCGGAAGCTGCCGCGTTGCCCGGATCTTGAGGCGCCGGGCGCGCAGGATCAAAACGATCCGATCCCCGTCCGGACCGCGGCGGGAAGCGCGGAATCAACGCCACACCGCGGCCCGTTCCCTAACCCGGTCGAGACAGCGCGGAGGCGCAGAAAGGAATCACTGCCTCTCTGCGCCCCATCTGCCGTCAGCCTACCGTAGCCTGGGAGCCGAACCGCTACCGCACCTAATTCGGAATATGCAGTTAACGGCACCAAGACTTTCGGCTGTGGTGGGGGGGGGGGGGG
>JBAIXJ010000379.1:0-3209 GCA_037916645.1 Opitutales bacterium
AATGTCCCGTGCTCGATCGCCGGAATACCTTCGATCGCATCGTGCTCAGTGACAGACAAAATTGTCGATCGCCGGCCCCGGCAGCCCGAGCGTGCCCCGCAGCCGCCAGGCGATGGCCGCGGCCGCCACCAAAGCCAGCGCCGTCTGCACCCGCGCCAGCCACACCGGCGCCAGCTTCCGGCGGAGCCAGTGGAAATTCGTCTGCAGCAGCCAGAGCAGCGGCACCGTGCCGAGGCCGAACGCGAGCATGAATTCCACGCCACGCAGCGCCGAGCCCGCCAGCATCGACGCCGCCACCACCAGGTAGAGCGGTCCGCAGGGCAGCAGCGGTGTCGCCAGCCCCAACATGGCGGCCGCCGCCAGCGGCGACCGTCCGCGGCCCCACGCCTGCGCCCGCAGGTAGAGTTCCCCCAGCCACCGCACCCGCGGCAGGAGGCGGTCCCAGCGAAGCGCGAGCACGACGAAAAACGCGACCAGCCCCCACGGGGCATAGCGCAGCGCCCCGCTGCCAAGCCAGGCGGCCGGCGCGTGGCCGAGCGCGCCAAAGAGCGCCCCGAGCGCCGCATAGCCCGCCAGCCGCGTGAGGTGATAGACGCTGCTGACCACCTGCGCGTCCGCGTTCGATGGCCCCCCGGCTCCGCCCGAAGCCGGCCGGCCGGACAACGGCAGACAGGCGAGCGGGCCGCACATGCCGACGCAATGCAGGCTCGTGATCAGACCGGCGACCAGGGCGGTCGCCGCGCCGTCAATGTTCATGAGGGTCGGGTGCATCGGTTGTTCAAATGCCTGGAGCGGCGGCGCCCTCGTCGCCGTCCGCACCTGCCGTCAGCGTCCTCCACCTCCCGGCGCCGCGATCGGCACCGGCTCCACCGGGTGCCGGCAGGCAATCACGATCAAGGTGGTCCACGCGATGAGCAGCAGGGCGAACACGCCGGCCACGATCCAGAGCAGCCGGTTGCCCGATCCGCGGGCGGCCGGGGCCCGAAGCGGTGCCTTCGCGCCGGTTTCAGTGGTGGTCGCCTCGCTCATGTTCCTCCTCCGCCTCCTCCTGCAGGAGCTTCGGGTCCGGCCCCAGGAACTCCACGGTGCGCGTCAGCTCAAACGCCCCCGCCCGGTCGCTCACGGCGATCGTGAAGGAAAACGAGCCCTGGTAGCGGGACCGCGGCACCACCACGACCAACGGCCGCACTTCCTCGCCCATCGGCGCCACCTCGACCGGAGCATCCAGGCCCGTCTGGGCGGCGCCCGGGGGCGTGCCGCGCAGCCGCACCACGAGCTGCTGCGGTCCCTCGCGCTTGTTGACCAGGCGCACCAGGAACTGGTTGCGGATCGCAGCCGCGTCGAAGTAGTACGCCGCGCCCACCATGCGGGTGACGCCGAACGCGGCGGGTTGCACCGTCCGGAAGGCCCCGGCGGCCACCACCGCTCCGATCAGGAGCAGGATCGAGTAGACCACGGTGCGCGGACGCAGCCAGCGCGTGGTCCCGCCGGCCAGGCCCGCGAGCGAGTCGTAGCGGATCAGCCCGGACGGGCGCCGCAGATGCGCCATGATCGTGTCGCACGCGTCAATGCAGGCCGCGCAGCCGATGCACTCGATCTGCAGCCCCTGCCGGATGTCGATGCCGGTCGGGCAGACGGCCACGCATCGGTGGCAGTCGACGCAATCGCCAGAGGCGTGTGGGGCGGCATCGCCGAATGCCGCCGCTCCGGATTGGGCGGGGTTCGGCGACCCCGCCCTACAATTCTCCTGATTTCGGGTCTTCCCCCGCGGCTCGCCGCGCCGGGCGTCGTAGCCGATGACCAGCGAATGATCGTCGATCAGGGCCGACTGGAGGCGGCCGTACGGGCAGAGCACGATGCAGAGCTGCTCCCGGAACCACGCGAAGTCGAAATAGAGCACGGCCGCCAGCGCCCCGGTGAAGACAAACGCGCCGCCGTGGGCGGCCGGCGCGGCGCGCATCATCCGCCAGAGCTCGGGCACCGAGACGAAGTACGCCAGGAACACGTGCGCGATGGCGAGCGACAGCCCGACGAACGCGGCATGCTTGACCACCCGCCGCAGCACCTTCGCCGTCGTCCACGGCGCGGCGTCGAGCCGGCGGCGCGCGATGGCGTCGCCCTCGATCGCACGCTCCAGGCGGCGGTAGAGATGCTCCAGGAAAACCGTCTGGGGGCAGGCCCAGCCGCACCAGACGCGGCCCAGAAGGGCGGTCGTGAAGAAGAGTCCGAAGCCCAGGCCGCTGATCAGGAAGAAGAGCAGCCACAGGTCCTGCGCCGCCAGCGTCCACCCGAAGAAATGGAACCGCCGCGCCGCGACGTCGAGGAACACCGCCGGGTAGCCGCCGACCGGAACCCACGGGAGGGCGACGTACAGGAGGATCAGCAGCCCCGCCGCGAGCCGCCGCCACCGCAGGAAGCGGCCGGAGACGTCGGCGGGATGCAGCACCAGGCGCGAGCCGTCGGCCCGGATGGTCGTGACCGAATCCAGGCTGGGGCTCGGCGGCGCCGGCGGCCGGCCGCCCGCCCCGGCCGCGACCCGCGGGTCCGCCCCGCGTCCCGCCCCTTCCGATTCGGTGCTCATGCGGGCTCCGGTCTCCGGCGCGGGTCAGGGGGCGCCGGGGGGCGGCGCCGCCGCGCCCGGCGTCGGCGAGGGCACGATGACGATCGGTTCGCCCGGCGTGTGATGGCTCAGCACGAAGGCGACGACCTCGGCGATCTTTTTCGCGCCGAGCACCGGCCCCCAGGTCGGCATGCCCTTGGCGGGCACGCCGGTGGTGACCGTCTGGTAGATTTGAGTCGGCTTCCCGCCGTGGATCCATTGCTGGTCGACGAGATTCGGCCCGATGCCGCCGGTGAGCTTGGCGTTGTGGCAGGTGGCGCAAGTGGTGAGGAATGTGGCCTGGCCGGCCTCGACGAACTTCGCGTTGCGGCTCATCTGCCAGAGCGAGTCGTCCGTGAGGGTGGCGACGGCGGCGAGCTTGGCGGCCTCGATCCGGGTCATCTCCCGGCCCAGGGCGGCGCGGTCGTCCGGGCCCACCCGCGTCGTGAAGTAGTAGGACCAGTAGATCACCGAGAAGATGATCGTCAGGTAGAACGTCCACAGCCACCAGTTGGGCAGGCGCTTGTCGTACTCGCGGATGCCGTCGTAGGTGTGCGGGCGCAACGCGTCTTCCGGAGGCGGGACGTTGGGAGAGGCGTCATTCATGGCG
>JBAIXJ010000380.1:0-3493 GCA_037916645.1 Opitutales bacterium
AAGCTGGCTTCTGGCCTCCGCCCTGCTGCTCCCGGGCTGCGCCCGCCGCGAAACGCCGGTCGAAGCCGGCATCCGCGACCAAGTGCTGCACCTCGCCAACGGCTCCGAGCCGCGCGATCTCGATCCCGCCGTGGTGACGATCTACAACGACTTCAACATCGTCATGGCGCTGTTCGAAGGCCTGACGGCGGTTGACGAGCGCACCTCCGAACCGGTGCCCGCGCTCGCCGAGCGCTGGGAGACCTCTCCCGACGGCTTGGTCTGGCGGTTCCATCTGCGGCCCGACGCCCGCTGGAGCAACGGCGACGCCCTCACCGCGCAGGATTTCGTCTTCAGCCTGCACCGGGCGCTGTCACCCCGGCTCGCCTCGGAGTATGCCTATGTGCTCTACCCGATCAAAAACGCGGAGGCCTTCAACGCCGGCCGCCTCGCGGATTTTTCGCAGGTGGGGGTGCGGGCCCCTGACGAGCTCACCCTCGAGATCACGCTCGCCCGGCCGGCGCCGTTCCTCGCCGCCGCGGCCAGTCTGCCCGTGTGGTTTCCCGTGCACCGCGCGAGCATCGAAAAGCTGGGCCGCATAGACGACCGCACCGTGCCGTGGACCCGGCCGGAGAACCTGGTCTGCGACGGTCCGTTCACGCTGCTAGAGTGGACGCCCAACAGCCGCATCGTGGTGGCGCGCAATCCGCGCTATTGGGACGCGGACCACGTCCGGCTGACGCGGATGGTTTTCTATCCGATGGAGAACGCCGGCACGCAGGAGGCGGCCTTCCGGGCCGGCCAGCTTCACCTCACCTCGGATCTGCCCATCGAAAAGATTGCCACCTACCAACGCGACCGTCCGGCGGTGCTGCGGATGGATCCGTTTCTCGACAGCGCGTTTTTCCGCTTCAACACCCGGCGCGCGCCGTTCGGCGACGTCCGGGTCCGCCAGGCGCTGGCGCGCGCCCTTGACCGGGGCGCGCTCGTCCGGGACGTGCTGCGGGGCGGCCAGCAGCCCGCCCACGCCCTGACGCCGCCGCGCACCGCCGGCTACACGGCGCGGGCCGCGATTCCGGACGACCCGGCGGCGGCCCGGCAGTTGCTGGCGGCGGCGGGCTACCCTGGCGGCCGCGGCTTCCCCCGGGTCGAGATTCAGTTTCCGACGCAAGACCTCACCCGCCGGCTGCTCGAGGCCGTGCAGCAGATGTGGCGCCGGGAACTCGGCATCGAGGTCACGCTCGCCAACAAGGAGCAGCGCGTGTGGCTGACGGACGAGCGTCAGCTCAACTACGACCTCTCGTTCGCCCACTGGTACGGGGACTACGTCGACCCGAGCACCTACCTGGACCTGTTCACTTCGGACAGCGGCAACAACTCCACCGGCTGGTCCAATCCGCGTTACGACCAGCTGGTCCGCGCGGCGGACGGGGAACTGGACGTGCCGCGCCGTTTCCAAATGTACCAGGAGGCCGAGGGGCTCCTGCTGGATGAGGCGCCGATTGCGCCGCTCTTTTTCGGCACCCGCGTCTACCTCTGCCATCCGGCGGTGATGGGTTGGTATCCTTCGCTGCTGGGAGTCCACCAATACAAGAATGTCTATCTGGAAAAGTAACACCCCGCGGCCTGCGCCCTTGTGCTTCTCTGCCCGGGCCGCCATCCTTGCCTCGATGCGCCGACGTCTGCCGATCCTCGCCGTTATCCTGGCCGCCTCGCTCCGGGCAGCCAGCCCGCCGGCCGACGTCGAGGTGGTGCGGGTCCTTCCCGGGTGGCGCGATGCCGCCTCGTTCGAACGGATCGGCGAGTATCTCCACGGGAAGGAGGACACCGGGGGCATCGCGGTGCTGCGGTCGCGGCCAACCGAGCGCGCCGGCTACTACTGGCTGGTGCGGCTGAAGAACCGCGGCGCGCCGGTGGCGGAGGCCCGGTTTGAACTGGACGTCATCACCCCGGCGGCGCCGGAGCCAAAGACATTCGTGTTCCCCTTCCGTCTGCCTGCGGGCAGCGCCCTGTTCGACCTCGGGCTCACCGGCGCCGATTGGCCGGCCACCAGAACCCAGCCGGCCGCCTGGCGCCTCCGCGTGCTCGGCCCCGATGGCCAGGCCCTGGCGGTCGAGAAGAGCTTCCTGTGGGAAATGCCGGCGAGGCCATAGGCCTCGGCCCGGTTCAGGGTTTTGAGTTCTGGGTTCTGAGTTGAACCCGACACCGACTCAGGGTCGGCAATTTCGGTCGCCGGGTTCTCAACCCAAAACCCTAAACCCAAGACTCAAAACCCAAAACTCAGGACCGCAGCCGCGTCGGCTGCGGCGCGGCTAGGCGCCGCGGGCGACGACGCAGCCGAGCACGGCGACGAAATGGCAGATGCTGCCGATGAGCACGAAGACGTGCCACACCGCGTGGTGGTAAGGCAGGCGCGTCCAGCCGTAGAACACCGTGCCCAGGGAGTAAGCGACGCCGCCGATCAGCAGAAAAACCAGACTGCCCAGCGGCAGGGCCCCCAGCAGCGGGCGCAGGGCGATGAGCACCAGCCAGCCCATGAACAAATAGATTAGGGTGGAGAGGACATCGAAGCGACCGGTGCAAAAAAGTTTCAGCACCACGCCGCCGACGGCCAGCGCCCAGACCACCCCGAAAAGGCTCCAGCCCCAAGGTCCCCGCAGGTTCACCAGCGTGAACGGCGTGTAGGTGCCGGCGATCAGCAGGAAAATCGCCGCATGGTCCGCCACCCGCAGCGCGCGTTTCCATCGCGGCGCCCGCAGGGCATGGTACAGCGTCGACGCAGAATACAGCAGGACCAGGGACGCGCCGAACACGGCGCAACCCACCACCGTCCACGCATCGCCCCGCATCGCGGCCAGCGTCACCAGCACGGCCAGGCCACCGACGCTCAGAATCAGGCCCAAGCCGTGGGTCAGGCTGTTGGCGATCTCTTCGCCCCGCGTGTATCTGGGAGGGACGGCCTTCATGTGCTGGACACCACGCATTGACCCCTTCGCGGCGTCAAGGTTCGACTGAAACGGCTTCGCCGGGGCCGGGAGTTTTCCCTAGCCGCGGAATTGCCATTGCCCGCTTCCCCGCCGTAATGGCGCCTGTCCTTTGCCGCGATGCCCTCCTTCCTGCCCTGGTTCGACTGGCGACCGCTGCCGTTGCCCGAACCCCTCGCCCCGCCGGTGTTGGCCGAGATCCTGGACGGCGGCCAGGCGTTTCGCTGGCATCGCTCGCCCGACGGGAGCTGGCAGGGCGTGTGGTCCGATTGCGTCGCGCGCCTGCGGCTAACGGCGGCTGGTGAACTCCTGTGGTCCGCGCCGCAGACGCTCGCCGATGCCGTGGCCTCCCGCCTGCCGACCTATGTCGGGGCGTCCACCGACCTCGCGGGCCTCGTCGACGGCCTGCCGTGGCGGAGCGATGCGCACCTCGCGCGGTGCCTGCAGGAGTTTCGCGGCCTGCGCCTGCTGCGCCAGCCTTTGGGGGAAACCCTGCTGTGCTTTCTGTGCAGCGCCACGAAACAGATCCC
>JBAIXJ010000381.1:0-7395 GCA_037916645.1 Opitutales bacterium
GACCGCATCACGCTCGCGGATTTCAAGCAGATCTTCAGCAACTACGGCGACAGCCCGGGCGGCGATGCCCTCGATGCCGTCGATCCCGTCCTCCGGTTCTACCGCGAGCGGCTGGCGCGCAACCAGCGCGAGGCCCTGGGCACCCAGACGCTCGACGCCCTGCTCGAGGAATTCCCCGTGGAACACCCGGCCGCCGCGGCCACCTGACGCCGCGCCGCCGCGATCGCCGACCGGCCGGAGGTCGCACCGGGTCCGCGGACCAATCCCCGGTTGACACCCCTGCGCGCCGCGCCTTAGCTCGGCCCCTTTCGCTCATGATTTCCTGGATTCAGCGTACCTTCCAGCAGCACTTCAAAGTCGTCTTCAGCGTGCTGCTCTTTGTCACGATCGTCTCGTTCATCATGACGATCGGCGCGTCTCCCGGCATCGGGACCGCCGGGACGAAGACCCTGAAACGCACGTTCTTCGGGCGCGACCTTGAACGGCAGTCGACCTCCAACTACCTGTTCGGCGACTCCAGCCTCAGCGCCCAGCTGCAGATGGGCTTCGCCGGCCTCGACAGCAGCCAGCTCCAGGAGTACGGGATGCAGCGCCTGGCCGCCCTGTCGCTCGCCGACCAGCTCCGGATCCCCGCGGCCACCAAGGACGAGATCGCGACCTACATCAAAAACCTCCGCGCCTTCGCCGGCAGCGACGGCCAGTTTGATGCCAGCCGTTATGCCGCCTTTCGCGACAACCTGCGGACCAACCCACGCCTCTCCGAGGATGACGTCGCCCGGGTCCTGGGTGACGACGTGCGCATCAGCCGCGTCCGCCAGCTCCTCGGCGGGCCCGGCTACGTGCTGCCGGGCGAGGTCAAGTACCAGCTTTCGGCCGCCGATTCCTCCTGGACGCTGACCATCGCCTCGGCGGACTACGCTGCGTTCAAGCCGGACATCCCGGTCCCCCAGGACGCGCTCGACCGTTTCTTCACCGACAACGCCTTCCGCTACGTGGTGCCCCCGCGCGTCGGCGTCGACTATGTGGACTACCGGGCCGATGATTTTCTGGGCGCGGTCAAGGTGACGGACGCCGAGGTGCGCGCCTACTACGACGGGAATCGCGCCCGCTTCCCGTCGCCGGCGGAAAAGAAGGCCGCCGACAAGAAACCCGGCGACACCGCCGCGGCTCCGGCGGACAACCCCGAGGCGGACTTCGCCGCCGTGCGCCCCGCCGTCGAGCAGGCGCTCAAGCTCGAGCGGGCGCAGCGCCTCGCCACGAAGGCCGCGGCTGACCTCACCGTCGCGATCTACGACGACCGGCTGAAGCCCCACACGCCGGATTTCGACGCCCTCCTGGCGACGCGGAAACTGACGCTCAAGTCGGCGCCGCCCTTCGACCGCAATGCGGTGCCCAAGGACCTCGGCTGGACGCCCCAGATCGTCGACCAGGCCCTCCAGCTCGACGCCAATCGGCCGGTGTCGGATCCGCTGCCGAGCACCGGCGGCTGCGTGGTGCTGTTCTGGCGCGAGACCCTCCCGTCCTACCAGCCCACGCTGGTCCAGATTCGCGACCGCGTCGTCGCCGACTTCGTCGAAAACGAGCGGCGGAAGCTCTTCGTCGAGACCGGGCGGAAGGTCCGCGGCGACCTCGAGGCCGCCCTCAAATCCGGGCAGACCTTCGAGCAGGCCGCCGCGGCGATCAAGGCGCTCCCGCTGACGGTGAAGGCGCTCGCCCCCTTTGTCGCCCGCCAGCCGCCCAAGGAGGTCGAGCAGTTCGACATCGGATCGGTGGTCAACCTGCAATCCGGCCAGATTTCCGATTTCCAGGTCACGGAGAACCAGGGGGCCCTTATCTACGTCAAGGAGCGGAAAGAGCCTGATCTGAGCGAATCCAGCGCACAGTTCGCCGCCATGCGCGCGCAGATCGCCCGCTTGAATGCCAGCTACGGGCAAAACCTCGCCCTCGGCGAAATCGTGGCCCGCGAGTTGAAGAAGGGAACTCCGCCGGGCGTGACCCCCTGAGGACCAGCCCGGGCGGTGGCGGCGCCAACCGCTGATCCCATCCGGCAGCCGCCGGTCCAAGAATCCTTCGCCCCCGCCCGACCAAGCCGCCAGCCTCGGTTGCGCCATGCCGTCCGCCTCCCACCGTCCCGCCGCCCCGACCGGGCCCGCGAAACCTCCGGCACCTTGGGGCGTCTCAAGGCCAGTCCGGCCGGCTTCACTCCCGGGGCTCACCCGCGGCGGAAGGTCGTGAGACTCCGCCAACCTTGGGCTCCCGCTTTGCGTCCCCCGGACTCCGCCACCGCCTTCCACCCTCCAGCTGCTGTCCCGCTTCCAGCCCTGCCGCCCGCCATGCCGAACCGCTCCCACCTGCTCCTCGCCGCCGTCTGTCTTTTCGCCGGCCTCTCCCCGGTCACCCGCGCGCAGGATTCCGCTTCGCCCGCCGCGAACCCTCCCGCCTCGGGCCCGGCCGCGGCGCCCGCACCGTTGACCCTCGAGGATTGCGTCCGGCGCGCCCTCGAACACGGCTTTGACCTCGAGATCCAGCGCTACAACCCGGACATGGCCAAGGCCAGCGTGGACATCGCCCGCGGAAGCTTCATCCCCACCTTGTCGCTGGCCGGCTCGGCCAGCCATGCCAACACCGCGCCCGTCGGCGCCACCGCGGGCGTGAGCGCCGATGACCGGAGCGCCCGGCTGGGCGTCACCGAGCTTCTTCAGACGGGCACCTCAGTCAGCGTCACCACCGATCTCGCCCGCTCGGAGAGCACGCCGGCGTCGCTCAACAGCTACTACAATCCGGCTTACACCTCGGACATCTCGGTATCCCTTTCGCAGCCACTGCTGCGCGGCTTCGGCGTCGCGATCACCACCGCCGCCCTCAACCGCGCGCGGATCGGGCTCGACGTGGCGAATTCCAATTTCCAGGCCCAGGCGCTGAACATCGTCCAGAAAACCGAGGGCGCCTACTACAACCTCGTGTACGCCCGGGAGCAGCTCAAGGTCTATCAGCTCTCCCTCGATTTGGCGCAGAAGCTCCTCGACGAGGCCCAGGTGCGGAAGACGACCGGCGTGGCCACCGACATCGATGTCCTCCAGGCCCAGGTGGGCGTCGCCAACGCCCGGCGCAACGTGCTCCAGGCGGAGCAGACCGTGCAGGACAGCTCCGACGCCCTCCTCGCCGTCCTCGGACGGTTCGAGCTCGACGCTCCTTTGGGCAGCACCCGGTTCGAGGACTTCTCCGGCCAGCTGCCCGTCATCGAGTCGTCCTACCAGCTCGCGCTCCGCCACCAGCCCGACTACCTCTCGGCCAAGCTGCAGCTCGACCAGCTCAAGCTGGACCTCGCGACGGCGAAGGACGGCCTCAAGCCCACCCTCGACCTCACCGGCGCCCTCGGCTTCAACGGCACGCGCAAGAACGGCTACGATGCCTTCAGCAGCGCCGCCAACCGGGACAACAACAGCTGGCAGGTGGGCCTGAGCCTCAGCTATCCCTGGGGCCGGGTGAGTGACAAGGCGCGGTACCGCCAGAGCCTCGCGTTGCTCAACCAGCAGACGCTCACGCTGCGCCAGCTGGAGCAGAGCATTCTGGTGCAGGTGCGCGCCGCCGTCCGGGCGGTCGAGACCAATGCGGAGAACGTGAAGATCGCCGGTGTCGCCGCGGAGTACAGCGGGAAGCAATACGACCTCGAGCGCGCCCGCTTTGACGCCGGCCTCGCCACCAGCCGCGACGTCCTGCAGACGCAGACCGACCTGGAGAACTCCCGCGTCGCCGAGCTGCAGGCGCGGATCACGCTCCAGAATTCCATTTCCGCCCTGCACCGCCTCGAAGGCAGCTCGCTCGAGCGCTACCACATCACGCTGCCCGACTGAGCGGGCGCTTCCGCGCGGGGCGGAGTCCCATGCGGCGGTCAGGCGGGCCCGCCCGCGGCGGCCGGATCGGGGAAGAGATTTTCGAGCGTGAGCGCGTCGGCCGCCCGGACCGCGTGGGCTGGCAGCTGCGTTCGAAACCAGGTGAGCTGCTTCCGCACCAGCGCCCGCGTGTCTTGCGCGATCGCCGCGCCGAGGCGGTCCGGCTCGAGTCGGCCGTCGAGAACCGCCAGCGTCTCGCGGTAGCCGATGGCGCGCGCCGCGCTGGGGTTCCGGCGCAGGCCCGCGGCGACAAGCCGCTTCGTCTCCTCCACCAGACCGCCGGCCAGCATCGCCCCGACCCGGGCCTCGATGCGCGCGTCGAGCTCCGGCCGCGGACGGTCCAGCCGCACAAGACGGATCTCCCAACCGGCGAACGGCGCCGGCTGCCGCGCGAACGCCGTGCGGAGCTCCTCGAGCGTCCGGCCCGAGGCCCGGCACCGCTCGAGCGCCCGCGCCACCCGGCGGGGATTGCGCACGTCGAGCGCCCCGAGGCCGCGCGGATTGCCGGCCTGCAGCTCCGCCACCAGCGCCGGCAGGCCGTCGCGCCCCAGCTTCTCGGCCACGGCGGCCCGCACCGCCTCCGGCACGTCCACCTCGTCCGCCACCGGGGCAAGGAACGACTTGAGGTAGAAGCCACTGCCGCCCGCCACCAGCACCCGCCGCCCGCGGGCGACAATGTCTGTACACGCCGCGCGCGCCGCCGCCGCATACCGGGTGACGTCCATCGCCTCGGCCACGTCCAGGACGTCGATCAGGTGGTGCGGCACGCGGGCCCGCTCCTCCGGCGTCGGCTTGGCCGTGCCGATGTCCATGCCGCGGTAGCACAGGAAGGGATCGCAGGACACGATTTCCGCGCCCCGGCTCTCCGCCCAGCGCAGCGCCCATTCGGTCTTGCCGACCGCCGTGGGCCCGGTGAGCACGTGGAGAATCCGTTCCATCGCGGCTCCGATGATCACGGAAACGGCGCGGCGCGCAACCCCCCTCCGCCGTCCGCCCGGGCGGTGCGGCGCCCGTGTTTTGGCGTGCCTTTCCCCGCCCCCGGCGCATAGTGGCGGGCCGTCCATTTGATGAACAAGAGCCTGCTCCATTCCGTCCGCAACGCCTTCATTTCCGGCCTGCTCGTGCTGGCGCCGCTCGCGGTCACGGTCTGGGTGTTCACCAAGATTCTCGATGCGATCGGCGGCACCTTCAGCCCGATCCTCTTCCCCTATCTCCCGGCCGCGCTCCGCAACAACGAGTGGCTGCGCATCGTCTGGAACGTCCTCGCCACCATCATCATCCTGGCGCTCATCACCGGCCTGGGCTACCTCTCGCGCTACGTGCTGGGCCAGTACTTCGGCGGCCTCGCGGAACGCTTCATCCAGAGCATTCCGGGCGTGAACACCGTCTACAACACGGTGAAACAGATCGTCGACACCTTCTCCACCCAGCATCGCACCCTGTTTTCCAAGGTCGTGCTCGTGGAGTTTCCCCGCCCCGGGGTGCGCACGATCGGGTTTCTCACCAACCGCGCCTCGGGGGAACTGGCCCAGGGCGGGTCCGATCTCTGGACCGTCTTCGTGCCGACCACCCCGAACCCCACGAGCGGCTTCCTTCTGCTCCTGCCCAAGGCGGAGATCATCGAGCTGGACATGTCGGTCGGCGAAGGCATGAAGCTGCTCATTTCCGGCGGCACCGTGGTTCCCCCCGCCACCGGGAGCGGCAGCCGCAACCCCCTCGGAGTCGCGAGCCAGCCGCCCTCCGGCCGGGCCGGGGCGTGACCGGCCGGTCCCCCGCGTCTCCGCCCCACCGCCGTGCCCGGCCTGCCGCTTCATACCGAGGCGCTCGTGCTGCTCCGGCCGCCGCCCGGCGAACGCTTCCAGCCGTTCACGGTCCTCTCCGCCGAGCACGGCCTGCTCCACTGCCTGCGGCGCCTGACCACCCGGTCGGCCTCCACGTCCGCCGCCCTCGACCTGTTTGACGAAGTCGACCTGTACCTCACGAGTTCCAGCCAGGGCCGCACCTGGTTCGTGCAGGAGGCCCGCGTGCTCCTGCGCCACGCCGCCATCGGCCGGAGCTACGACGCCCTGCGCCTCGCCTCCCGCCTCGCGGCGATCATCGCCCGCAACCCGGTGCCGGACGACGGCCGGCCGCGCGTCTGCGAACTCCTGCGGCAGGCTTTCCGCTCCTTCGACACGGCCGCGCGCCCCGATATCGTCTATCTCAAGGCCCTCTATTGCTTCGCCCGCGACGAGGGCTACCCGGTCAAACAGGAGTGGTGGCAGGGACTCTCCGCTGACGATCAGGGGTCGGCGTCGAACCTTCTAAACCAGCCGGTGTCGGCCCAGACCGCCGCGCCGCCGGTCGCCGCCCGGCTGACCCGCCTGCTGGAGGACTACCTCCGCGCCCAAACGGATATCCTGCTGGAGTGAGGTGTGGGTGAGCGCCGCCGGGAATTGATTCCGTTCCGTCGCTCTTCCCTTCATTCCCTCACTCCCTCACTCCCTTATTCCCTCACTCTCCTATTCTCTCATTCCCTTACTCTCCTAATCCCCTTCCCTCCCATGCAATTCTCCCTCGACGACCGCACCTGCGCGCTGAGTGTCGGCGAATTCGCCGGCTTCACGCTGGGGCCGCGCGACGCGGGAGTTGGCGGACCGGCGGGCGTCTGGCGCGCGCAACTGGGGCAGCAGTGGCACGCCCGCCTGCGGGTGCAGGCCGAACAGCAGGCTGCGGCGGAGGCCGGAACCAGCGCGGCGTTTGAAGTGCCGTTGCACCTCGGATGTGTGCACGGCGGATGGCGCCTCACTTTCACGGGCCGCGTGGACCAGCTGGTCGCGACGGCGGATGCCATCACGGTGCGGGAGATCAAGACCGTGAGCGCTCCGCTGCCGGCGGACGAACGCATCCTGCGCGCGGACTACCCCGACTATTTTCTCCAGCTGCTCACCTACCTCGCGCTGCTCCGCTCCGCTCCGCAATCCGTCGGGAGTCCAGAATCGAACGTCGAAGCCCAACCCCTCTGGCCCTCGACCCTCGACGCTCGTCCCTCGACCCACCGCATCTTCCGCGCCGAGCTCGTCTTTGTTGAAGTCGGCAGCGGCATCACCCAGCCGGTCGCCGTCACCGCCGACGATGAAGCCCTCTTTCGCGCGCAGCTCGAGCGTCTGGTCGAGTTCCTCAACCTGCGCCTGCGGGCGCGGGAACGCCTGCGCGACCTGCGCTTCCGCCCGGCCTTCGCCGTCCTCCGCCCCGGCCAGGAGACCATCCAGGACGAGTTGGCGGCCGCCCTTGGCGGTCCGGTCGAGAGTCGAGCGTCAAAGGTCGAGGGCTCAACCCCGCCGCTCCCGACCCTCGGCTCTCGTCCCTCGACGATCCTCTTTGAGGCTCCCACCGGCTACGGCAAGACCGGCGTGCTGCTCGAGTTTGCCCTCGGGCTTCTCCGCGACGGCCGCTTCTCCCGCCTGCTGTACCTCACCGGGAAATCCACCGGCCAGCTCCAGGTTATGCGCACGCTGGCGG
Organism: Opitutales bacterium; assembly: GCA_037916645.1. Taxonomy (GTDB): domain Bacteria; phylum Verrucomicrobiota; class Verrucomicrobiia; order Opitutales; family Opitutaceae; genus Fen-1467. The sequence goes on from JBAIXJ010000381.1 coordinate 7,395, forward strand.
C
>JBAIXJ010000382.1:0-2780 GCA_037916645.1 Opitutales bacterium
GGGGCGCGGGTCACGCTGGAGCTGACCGACGGCACGACGCAGACGAGCGAGGTCAGCGCGGGCTCCGGCTTCTACAGCCAGTCCTCGCCGGCGTGCTTCTTCGGCTGGCCGGAGGCGAATCCGCCCAAGCGCCTCCGCGTGCGCTGGCCCTCCGGCGCGACCTCGGAGCATCCGGTTCCCGCCGGAACCACAAACGTTACCCTATCGTCGCCCGCGCCCTGAGGCAGCCGGCCTCTTCCGTCGTCGCCCAACACCCCGTCGCGCTCGAGGCCATGTCAACTAATAGTTGACATTACGCCGGACGGCCCGGGTTATTCGATCAGCCTTCTCAAATGAGACCGCAGAGGAAGCGAAGGGTTGTTCTCACTGGGGCGACCGAGGGAACGGAGAGGGTAGGGCGCGGAGCTTATTCGCTGGGCAGGCCCTTGTCCGAGGATCATTCTCGTCGGAACCCCTCGCATGCATAACGTGATTCCGGCTCTTTTGGTCTATCTCGCGCAACAGTTCGGCGGCAGCACCGGCTGGGCGATCGTTGCGCTATCGCTGGGCATCCGGCTCGCGCTCCTGCCGCTGACGTTGCGCCTCTCCCGGCGGGCGCTCCGCAACCAGGAGATTGCGCGCGCCCTGCAGCCCGAGATCGAGGCGCTGAAGAAGCGGTTCGAGAAACGGCCGGAGAAATTGTTCGAGGAGATTGGCAAGGTCTACCGCCGGCGCGGCTACCGTCCGTTCGATCTGCCGGCATTCATCGGGGCCTTCATCCAACTGCCGATCTTCGGGATGCTCTATCGGGGAATCGGCGCCGTGCTCGCCTCGGGCGAGCGCTTCTATTGGATCCGCAGCCTTGCCGCGCCCGATTTTTGGCTGACGCTGATCGTCGTCGCGCTGAGCGCGGCCACGGGCTATTTCCTTCCGGGCGCGTCCGAGGGCGCCCGGCGGACGATGGTCGCCGTCCAGGTGGGGATCACCTTCCTGATCGTCTGGAAACTCGCGGCCGGCTACGGGCTCTATTGGGCCTCGTCGAGCGTGGTTGGTCTCGGCCAGTCCCTCTGGCTCCGCCATGAACGAGCGCGAAAACCGGCCTGACCAACCATCGCAGCGGGCACCCAGGCCTCGCGCGGGCGCCCTCCGCTGAATGCCGGCTGGCGGGGCCAAGAATTAAATGATCATGCGGCTTCCGATGCTCTACATGTCCTTCGGGCGGGGCCGATGGAGCGTCTACGACCTATTGGTTTTGGGTCTTGCCGCGGCCATTGTCTTTCCCGACAAGGCCCTTGACTGGCTGGGCACGCAGACAGGCAGAACGTTCGGGAGTCGACATGTCGTCTACCTTGAAGTGGCCGCGATCGTTCTCTTGGTGTCGGTGATGGTTCTATTAGCGCGACTCCGGCCAAACCGGGAGTGGTGGTTTCCGTTGTTGTTGGTCGGCTTGGTCGGCCTGTTTCGGCTCCTGATGAGGGTCGGCACGAGTCTGCTCGGCCTTAATGAATGATGGTTCGCCATGATCGAACACGACAGCCGGACCGGGCGTAGGGGATCGGGCCTAAACTGTCTAAATCGGCCCCCAATCGGGCGTGGCTGGATCGGGCGCGCGTCCCGTTCAATCCAACTGGAAGCCGATGGCCTCCGACATCCGGGTGCTGACGTTGCGGCCGTTGCGGCGGCCGGGGCGGAATTTCCACCGGCGGATCGCCTGCAGCGCCGGCGCCGCGAGATCCTCGTCGGAGGCGTTGATCACGTAGGGATCGAGCACGTTGCCGTTGGTGTCGACGATGAAGCCGATGCTGACTTCGCCCGACCGCCCCGAGCGGCGCAATGAAGCCGGGTAGATCGGCGGCTGCTGGACGCGTACTTCGGGCGCCTGGTCGAGCTGGGCCAGGTCGAAGATGTGGTTGACGCCCTGTCCGACTCCAGCCGGCCGGGTCTCGGGGATAGTCACCAATCCCTTCGCCTGTTCGATACCCGGCGGTGGAGGCGGGGCGACCGTCTGCACGAAGGTCGCATCCGGAGCGATGGTCGGAATGTCGACCAGCGACGGAGGCGCATAGGTCACCGGCGGCGCTTCGTCCTCGGGCGGATCTTCCGCCTCGGACCTATCTGGCGGCTCGGGCGGAAGCGTCGGCATTTCGATTTGGACCAGGCTGTCGTCCGCCGAAGCCAGCGCCCTCTTGGCTGCGCTGGGATGCCCGTTCAACCCCAGGAACAGGAAGGCGATGAACGCTCCTGATAATATGCCGCTCAGGATGGTCCCCCTGCTAATGATGGGAGGGGCCCGGTAAAGACCGAGCACGAGTGCGTTTTTCATGGGCGGGCCATGAGCAAGGAGCGTGCCGACGTCGGCGCCTCCGCATGGCCTTGATGCCGGCTGACATGCAATCAGGTTCTTTTCTACATGAGGCCGCAAAGGGGCGGTGGATTTGTTTCCACAAGAAGCAACGGAGGGAACGGAGAGGGTAGGGCGCTTTATCCCTAAAGCGCCGATCGGACCTTCTTCACCGCGGATTTCGCGGATGCCGCCGATCGGTCTCGATCCATCCGCGTCATCCGCGCGATCCGCGATGTTGGCTGCGCGCTGAGGTATGGCGGTAAAAGATCAAAGGTGAGTGCCCGGGGTCGAATTCCCTGAAAGGGGCTCGTTTTTGGCCGGCTGGCGCCGAGGCGTCTTGACGTCATGACGTTTTGGCGGCACTTATGCCTCCATGAAGAGAGCCACCATCTATCTCCAGGAGGACCTCCATCGGGCGCTCCGGCTGAAGGCGGTCGAGGCCGACAAGAGTGTCTCG
>JBAIXJ010000383.1:0-1622 GCA_037916645.1 Opitutales bacterium
ATCTTCGACACCTACCGGCAGAGCAGCGTGCGACCCTACGTGGAGATCGGCTTCATGCCCGAGGCGCTGTCCACCCATCCGGAGCCGTACCGGCATCACTGGAACCCGGACGACAAATACAGCGCGATCTTCACCGGCTGGGCCTATCCGCCGAAGGACTACCGCCGCTGGGGCGAACTGGTCTACCAGTGGGCGCACCACTGCGTGGAGAAATACGGCGCCGCCGAGGTTCGTCGGTGGTACTGGGAGGTGTGGAACGAGGCGAACATCCCCTACTGGCAGGGCACGGAGGAGGAGTTTCTCCAGCTGCATGACTACGCGGTTGACGCCGTGCGGCGCGCCCTGCCCGATGCCCGGGTCGGCGGCCCCGACTGCGCCGGCAGCGGCGGCGACTGGCTGCGGAAGTTCCTCGACCACTGCCTGCACGGCACGAACTCCGCCAACGGGCTGCCGGGCACGCCGCTCGACTTCGTGTCGTTCCACGCCAAGGGCGCGCCCGTGTTCGTCGACGGCCACGTGCGCATGGGCATCGCGGCCGAGCTGCGCACCGCCGACGAGGGTTTCCGGATCATCGCTTCCTATCCGGAGCTCCGGCAGACGCCGGTGGTCATCGGCGAGTGCGACCCTGAGGGCTGCGCGGCCTGCGCGGGGCCCCAGCTCGGCTACCGCAACGGGACAATGTACTCGAGCTACACGGCGGCGAGCTTCGCCCGGCTGCCGGAACTCGCGACGCGCGCCGGCGTGAACCTCGAGGGCGCGCTGACCTGGGCGTTCGAATTCGAGGACCAGCCGCTGTTCGCCGAGATGCGCGCGCTCGCCACCGACGGCATCGACAAGCCGGTGCTGAACGTCTTCCGGATGTTCAGCCTGATGGCGGGGCAGCAGGTCGCGGTGCGCAGCTCGCGCGCGGTGCCGCTGGACGCGATCCTGAAGGACGGGGTGCGCGCGGCGCCGGATGTCTCGGCGCTGGCCGCCCGCGACGGCCGCCGGCTGGCGGTGCTGGTGTGGCATTACCACGACGACGACGTGCCGGGTCCGGACGCAGCGGTTTCGCTCACCATTGGCGGCCTGCCGCCGGAGGCGGCCACCGCGCAGCTGACGCACTACCGGATCGATGCCACCCACAGCAACGCGAACGCCGCCTGGCAGCGGATGGGCTCGCCCGCGCATCTGACGCCCCAACAGTACGCCGAGCTGGTGGCCGCGGGGCAGCTGCAGACGCTGGGCGCCCCGGAGGCGGTGGCGGTGCATGACGGCCGCGCGACCCTGAACGTCGATCTGCCGCGCCAGGCGGTGTCGCTGCTGGTGCTCGAGTGGTGAACGGCCCGCCCAAAGTTTACACAGTCTCGATTAAGACGGCCCACAGGGAGTCCTGGAGCGGCGACGCCCTCGTCGCCGATTTGAACACGCGACGGGGGCGTCGCGTCCCCAGGAAACATCCGCGCCAGATGCCATGAAAGCGGAACCTGGGACCATGGCAGAGCCGTCCGATCGACGCGATTTTCTTCGCCGCGTGGCGTTCGGCGGGCTGCTGATGGCGGCCGCGGAGCCGGCGCTCGGGGCGGCAGCCGCGTCGACACCGGCGGCGCCAATGCCGGGCGTGGATGAGCGAGAGTACTGGT
>JBAIXJ010000384.1:0-20369 GCA_037916645.1 Opitutales bacterium
CGGCCCCAGTCGCGGTTGCGGAGATCGCGCATCTGCTGGATCAGGTCGCCGAAGTCCTGCCCGGGCAGGCGCACCAGGCCCGCACACAGGACCGCGAGGAGGAACAACAGCCGTTGACCGGTCTGGATCGGATTTGTCACGGGGCGACGACCGCGACGAAGGTCGTGCAACTTCTCCACCCGGTCAAATATCGGACCGGATTGCCGGCGGATCACACAAATCTTTTACCGCCATCGTCCTGGACGCGCGCTCCGGCGGGCGGCGGCCGGACGATCGCGGGAGCCTCGACCGGCGCGGGGATGTTTCGGTCCGTCGATTTGGCTTCGGCGGGAATAAGGCGATATTCCGTCCTGAGCCGCGGCGTTGCTTCGTCATTGGGGAGGAAACGCCACCCAACCATGAACCCACAAGCGTCATCCCCCACCTACATGTTCGTCTTTCGCAGCCCGGTCGACTGGCCCGACCCGTCGCCCGAGCAGATGCAGAAGAACTTCCAGCGCTGGATGGACTGGATCCAAGGCATGAAAGCCAGGGGCCAGTACCTCGCCGGCCAGCCGCTGGAAGACGCCCCCGGCAAGGTCCTGCGGGGTCCCGCCAAGGTCACCGACGGACCGTTCGTCGAGGCCAAGGAGATCATCGGCGGCTTCATGCTGATCAAGGCGCAGGATTTCGCCGAGGCCGTCGCCATCGCCAAGGGCTGTCCCTTCGACACCGGCGGCGGCCAAGTCGTCGAGGTCCGGCAGATCCGCCCGCTCGAAATGTGACGCCCGCCACCTCCGACGCCCTTGCCCTCATGAGCACCCAATCCTCCTCCCCCTTGTTCCTCCTGCTCGTCCGCGACCCGGTGGACGGCCAACCCGAGCCGACGCCGGCCCAACTGGAGAAACTCTTCGCGTGGTTTCGCGACCTGAAGCAACGCGGCCACCTCGTCGCGGTGAGCCCGCTGCACGACTCGCCCGGGAAGATCCTCCGCGGCGGGCGCACCCCGCGCGTGACCGACGGACCGTTCGTCGAGTCGAAGGAGATCGTCGGCGGCTATGTGATCGTCACCGCCAAGAACCTCGCGCAGGCCGTCGCGCTCGCGAAACGCTTCCCGATGTTCGCCGCCGGCCGCTCGCTCGAGGTCCGGCGCATCGACCCGCTGGAGGACGCGGCCTATCCCCCGATCTGACTGGAAACCGATGAACGCCGGCCCGATGCCGTCCGCGCTTTCCCTCGCTCCGGGCCCAGTCGCGCCGGACACCGCGGTCGCGCACGTCGTCGACCACCTGTTCCGCCGGGAATCCGGCCGGTTGGTGGCGATCCTCACCCGCCGCTTCGGCCCCGCGCACCTCCAGACGGTGGAGGACGCGGTGCAGGACGCATTGATGCGCGCGATGCAGACGTGGCCGTATTCCGGCGTGCCGGCCAATCCCTCGGCCTGGCTGCTCCTGGTGGCGAAGAACCGGACGCTGGACGCGGCCCGCCGCGCCGGGCGCTGGCGGGCCAAGAACGCCGAGCTTACGCCCTTGCTCGAGGAGTGCCTGGACACGGCTCAGCGCATGCCGCCACCCCGGTTCGAAGACGAGATCCGCGACAGCCAGCTGCGGATGATGTTCGTCTGCTGCCATCCCGGCCTCCCGCCCGACGCCCAGGTGAGTCTGACCTTGAAAACGCTTTGCGGCTTCGACGAGCGCGAGATCGCCGCGGCGTATCTGGACTCGGCGGCCGCGGTGGCCAAGCGGCTGGTGCGGGCGCGACAGTACCTCCGTGCGCACCGCGTGGGCATCGGCCTCCCGCCCGCCGCCGAGCTGGCGGCCCGCGTCGCCGCCGTGCAACAGGCGCTCTACCTCCTGTTCAATGAAGGCTACAAGGCGTCGCACGGCGACTCGCTCCTGCGCGCGGACCTGTGCGCCGAAGCCATCCGCCTCGGCACCCTCCTGGCGGCGCATCCGGCGGGCGACCGTCCGGAAACGCACGCCCTGCTGGCGCTCATGCACCTGCACGCCGCCCGCCTGCCGGCGCGGGCGGACGACGACGGCGCCCTCCTGGTGCTCGCGGAGCAGGACCGCTCGCGCTGGGACCGGGAGCAGATCCGGCTCGGACTGGCGCGGCTCGGTCAGTCGGCCGACGGGCTGCGCGTCACCCGCTACCACCTCGAGGCCGGGATCGCGGCCGTGCACGCGCTCGCCCCCTCGATCGAGGCGACCAACTGGACGCAGATCGTGGCGCTGTACGACGACCTGCTCGCGCTGGACCATTCGCCCATCGTGGCGTTGAACCGCGCCGTGGCCGTCTCGCGGGTGCGGGGTCCGGGCGCGGGCCTCGGCGCCCTCGCTGCCATCCGGAGTCGGGCGCGGCTCGAACGGTACTACCTGTGGCACGCCGTGACCGGGCAGCTCCAGCTCGATGCCGGGGATCCGTCCCAGGCCGCGGCCGCGTTCCGCCGCGCCCGCGAGCTCGCCACCCTGCCCGCCGAGCGGGAGCTGCTGGAGCGGAAGATCGCAGCCTGCGTCGCGTCCTGACCAAGGCGGTCGGCCCGCCCGGTCGCCGTGTCGGTTCCTCCCCGACAAATGGGGTCAGGCTTAAAATATTGTGATCAGCCGTTGGTAGTCCGGATCTTGGTCGGGTCGAGACCGCCGTAGCCGGCTCGTGTAAAAGCTGACCGCTTCGGGCCGGCCCATGTGCAGCTGCACCGCCAACCAGCGGTTGTCCGCCTGGGTGGTAAGCTTCAATCTCAACGCGATGGCCGCCTTCCACGCAGCCCCCTTGCGGTCGGCGCGCGCATCCGCTGAGCACTTGCCGAGCCGCCGCAGGCAACGGGCCAGCGTGTCTGCCCAGCGCGCCGCGCGGATTTCCCTCGCCCCTTCCCGGCCCCAGGCGCGCGGTTCCGCCGCGGGCTCGTGTTCCTGTATGAGCCTAGCCCGGTAGTCTGAGCTGCCCAGCGCCCAGCCGGTGCTCAATGACACATAGCTGCGGTTCCGACCGACCGGACTCTCCGCCATCGCCCACTCGAGGTAGGCCGCGTACCGTTTCCATCCCGCCAGCGCGTCCGGCAGCCCGCCGGCGTCTTCCAGGGCAGTCTGCAAATTCAGGAAACCCGGTCGTGCCTTCGGCTGCCGCAGATACCAATAGCTGCCGTGCCGGTACTCCCCCAAGCGGACCACGGGGACGATGCCCGCACGCGCCGGATTAAGATGAATGTACTGGCAGACCGGCCCAAGCGCCGATTCGGTTTCCACCAGCAAGGCTTGGTACCGGCCCTGGAACAGGTGGCCCCGCTCAGCCCTCAGCCGGTTGAATCGATTCGCAAAGGTCGCCTGCAGCCACTGCATCCCCAAGCCCAGGTTACCCTCGGGCGTCTCCACTGCCAAATGGTAGTGATTCCGCATGATCACGAAGGCGTGGAGCACCCACCCCGACTTGCCACAAGCCTCGAACAGGCACGCCTCGAAGGCCGCCTTCGCTCCCTCAGTCCCGAATACATCCGCCCGGTAGTTGCCGCGATTGATGACGTGGTAACACGCTCCGGGGTATTCCATGCGCAGCCGGCGGGCCATCCGCTCACGTCGCCGCCTCTTCTCAGTTTCGTCAATCACAATATTTTAGACCTGACCCCGTTTGCACGAAAACGGCCGGGGCGGGTCCGGCCATGGGCCGGCTATTGCAGCTTCACGCGGCGGACGGCGGTCTCGCCACCGCGGCTGGTGAGGAGGACAAAGTCCGTGCGCGCCTTGTCGGCCTCGATCGCCGCGAGGGCGGCCACGGCCTCGGCGTAGGTTTTCACCTGCTGGCCATCGACCTCGCGGATCCAGTCGTCAAACTCCAGCCCGCTCATGGCGGCGGGGCTGTTGGGCTTCACGAAGTCGACGATGACCCCGTGCTGGTCGGCGAGCTTCACGCGGCGCGCGATGCCGTCGCCGTAGAGGAACTCCCGCACCGTGAAGCCGAGCCGCTCGAAATAGCGCCGGTCGGCCTCGCGGATGATCTTCGGCTCCTCGCCGAGGGTGACGTCGAGGTTGATCCGCTGGCCGTCGCGCAGGATCGTGAGCGGCAGCCGATCGCCGGGCAGGCGGCGGTCGATCTCGCGCTCAAGGTAGTTGACCACCACCGGGGCCGGCTTGAGCAGCGGGAGCGGCCGGCCGTCGAGGGCGACAATGATGTCGTGCCCCTTGAGGCCGGCCTTCTCCGCCGGGCTGTTCTCGAGCACCTCGCTGACCATCAGGGCCGACTGGTTCTCGAGCTGGAGGAAGCGGGCCGCCTCGGGCTCGACCGGCTCCATGCCGAAGGCGCCCAGCCACGGCAGCGGGCGGCCCGAGGGGTTCCTCGGCACGCGGTCCAGGTACGGCAGAACCTCCCGCGCGAGCAGGAAGACGCTGCTTTCCTCGACGTCCACCAGCACCACCGGCACGCCGCGCTCGCGCCGGGAGAAGAACAAGTAGTTTTGTCCAAAGGAATTGAGGGCGAGGCCGACGAGCGCGCCCTCGCGGTTGAAGACCGGCAGGCCCGGCCCCGCCACCTCCGAGGCCGTAATCGCGGTGACCTGCGGCATGGCTTCGATCAGCCCGATGCGGCTCATCAGGAAATACGGCCGGAAATCCTCGTCCTTGTTGCGCAGCCCGATGCCCCACACCTCGTCGGCCAAACCGGGCTCGGGCGTGCCCGCGCGGGCCCAGGTGGTGACCGGCACGAGCAGGGGACGGAGCTTTTCCTCGGCGCGGACGAAGTGCCAGCCGGTGAGCACGTCCTGGCCGAGATAGTCCGCGCGGTAGGCGGTCGACGAATTGGGCAGGTAGACCTTGAAATCCCGCAACTGCCGGACGGAGACCCGCGAGCCGATGGCCGACGCCGGCAGGATGATGGTGCCGTTGGCGTCGATGCAGACGCCGAGCACGCTCACGGGCTGGCGGTCGAGCTCGTTCTCCACCAGGAATTCCACCGCCACGCAGGATTTGACCCGCGCGTTGAACAGGTCGGTCAGTTCGCCGGCCCGCAGCGGCGCGAGCAACGCGACGCCGGCGAGGAGCAGGGCACCCAGGGATCGGTTCATGGCTTCAGCACGTACAGGGAGACGCGGCGATCGCGCTGCGCCTCGACCAACATCGACTCCGGCTTCCGCTCAAAGGCGGCGTAGATCTCCCGGAGCGTGTCGAGCGTGGTGAGCGGCTGCTGGTTGGCGCGCGTGATGATGTCGCCCGGCGCCAGCCCCGCCACCGCCGCCGGGAACCCGGCCTGCACGCCGAGGATCAGGACGCCGAGGTCGCTGTCGAGCTGGTTCTCCCGCGCAAACGCGCGGGAGACCTTGCGCACGCTCATGCCCCATTTGTCAAAGGCCCACTCCTCGCCCATCCGGCTTTCGAGCTTTTCTGTCACCACCGGGATGCCGATCGTCTGCGCGCCGCGCTTCACGCTCAGGTGCACGGTCGAGCCCACGGGCAGGCTCGCGATCACGTTCTGGATGGGCGGCAGCTGCTCGGGGAAACGCCCGTCGACCGCCTGCCCGTTGATGGCGAGCAGGATGTCGCCGCCGCGGAGGCCGGCCTTCGCCGCCGGCGAGCCGGGGTCGACGTTGTTGACCAGCATGCCGGTGTTGAGCGCGAGGCCGTAGAAATGCTCCAGGTCCTGCAGCGTGCCGGGCACGAGCCCGATGTAGCTGCGCGTGACGCGGCCGTGCGCCACCAGCTCGTCGACCACGCGGCGCGCGACGTTGGCCGGGATGGCGAAACCCAGGTTGTCGGCGCCGATGAACGCCCGGGTGTTGATCCCGACGACCCGGCCGTCCTCGGTGACGAGCGGGCCGCCGCTGTTGCCGGGGTTGATCGCGGCGTCGGTCTGCAGCCAGTTGTTGAAGGTGCCCGTCTCGTAGCCGCGCACCCCCTCCTCATCCACGAAATAGCGCCGGTCGTTCGAGATGATGCCGCGGGTGACCGTGCGGGTGAGGCCGTACGGCGTGCCCACGGCGTAGACGGTTTCGCCGACGAACAGCGCGTCCGAGTCCCCGAACGCGGCCGGCTGGAAGGTCAGGTTGCGGCGCTTCACCTCGTCAAGGTCGAGGCGGATGAGCGCGAGGTCCGTCCAGTGGTCCCACCCGACCAGCTTGGCGCTGACGCGCTCCAGGCTCGCCAGCGTGATCGAGATCTCCACCGCGTCGGGGCTGGCGACGTGGGCGTTCGTCAGCACGAGGCCGTCCTTCGACAGGATGACGCCCGAGCCCACGCCCGCCACGAAGCGCCGCGCGCCCTGTTCGAACGAGACTTCGCGCACATCGATGCGCACCACGGCCTCGAGCAGCCGGTTGAATCCCTTCGCCATGCCGGCGCGCGCGGGCGCCGCGGCCAGCACGACCAGCGCGGCAAGCGCGGCCGCCCGGACGATTGACCGGGACGGCGATTCCTTCAATGTCGGGGGTTTCACGCGATGGCCACGGACTGCAAGGACTACGACTTTCAGAAGATCGAGACGCATTGGCAAACGTTCTGGGAAGAAAACCAAACGTTTCGGACGAGCACCGATCCGTCGAGACCGAAATACTACGTGCTCGACATGTTTCCCTACCCTTCGGGGGCCGGCCTGCACCTCGGGCACTGCGAGAACTACTCGATCACGGACATCTTCGCCCGGTATCAGCGCGCGCGGGGCTGCAACGTGCTCTATCCCATCGGCTGGGATGCCTTCGGGCTGCCCACCGAGAACTACGCGGTCAAGACCGGCCGCCATCCCGCCGACGTCACGCGGGGCAACATCGCCACCTTCCGGCGCCAGCTCAAGACGCTCGGCGTGTCCTACGACTTCTCGCGCGAGGTCGACACCACCGACCCGCGCTACTTCCGCTGGACGCAGTGGATCTGGCTCCAGCTGTTCCGGCGCGGGCTGGCCTACGTGGAGGAGAAGCCGGTGTGGTGGTGCCCGGCGCTCGGCACAGTGCTGGCAAACGAAGAGGTGATCGAGGGCCGGTCCGAGGTCGGCGGCCACCCGGTCGAACGACGCAACCTGCGCCAGTGGGTGCTGAGGATCACGGCCTACGCCGACCAGTTGCTGGCCGGACTGAAGGGGCTGGACTGGCCCGACTCGACCAAGCGGATGCAGGAGGCGTGGATCGGGCGCAGCGAGGGCGCGGAGGTGCGGTTCGCCCTGGCGGCGCCGGCGGCCGGCGAGCTGCGGATCTTCACGACCCGGCCCGACACGCTGTTCGGCTGCACCTACATGGTCATCGCGCCGGAGCATCCGCTCGTGCCCGCCCTCACGGCGCCGGAGCAGCGCGCCGCCGTCGAGGCGTACCGCCGGGCCGCCGCCTCCAAGAGCGACCTCGAGCGCACCGACCTCGCGAAGGAGAAGTCCGGCGTGTTCACGGGCAGCCACGCGATCAATCCCGTCAACGGCCAGCCCGTGCCGATCTGGATCGCGGACTACGTGCTGATGGGCTACGGCACCGGCGCGATCATGGCCGTGCCGGGGCAGGATCAGCGCGACTGGGATTTTGCCAAAATCTACCATCTGCCGATCCTCCGCACGGTCCAGCCGCCGGCCGGCTTCACCGGCGAAGCCTTCGTGGACGACGGCCCGGCGATCGCCAGCGCGAACGCCGAGGTGTCCCTCAACGGGCTGGGCGTGGAGGCGGCGAAGGACCGCATCATCGCCTGGCTGGAGCAGAAGGGGCTTGGCGAACGCAAGGTGAATTTCAAGCTGCGCGACTGGCTCTTCTCGCGCCAGCGTTACTGGGGCGAGCCTTTCCCCGTGGTCTGGGTGACCGAGTCTGATTACCAGACGGCGATCGCGGCGCTCGGCAGCCGCCTGCCCCTGCCCCCGGCGCCGGTGACGTGCGTGATGGACGGCGGGACCCGCTGCGCCCTGCCGCTGCCGGTCGAGGCGCTGCCGCTCCGCCTGCCGGAGGTGAAGACCTACCAGCCCGCGGGCACGGGCGAGAGTCCGCTGGCCGCCATCCCCGAATGGCTCGAGATCTGGCACGAGCCCGCGACGGGCGCCGCCGTGCCGGCATCGCAGCCCCGGCCCGGACCCGGCTGGATCCGGGCCAAACGCGAAACCAACACCATGCCGCAGTGGGCCGGCTCGTGCTGGTATTACCTGCGGTACCTCGACCCCGGGAATGACACCGCGATCGCGTCGCCGGAGGCGCTGCGCTACTGGGGCGTGCCCGATCTCTACGTGGGCGGGGCGGAGCACGCCGTGCTCCACCTCCTTTACGCCCGGTTCTGGCACAAGGTGCTCTTCGACCTCGGCGCCGTGCCGACGCCCGAACCGTTCACGCGGCTGTTCCACCAGGGCATCATCCTCGGCGAGGACGGCGAGAAGATGTCGAAGAGCCGCGGCAACGTGGCGAATCCCGACGACATCATCCGCGACTACGGGGCGGATACGCTGCGACTGTACCTGATGTTCCTCGGGCCGCTGGAGGCCATGAAACCCTGGAACCCGCGCGGCATCGAGGGCGTGTTCCGCTTCCTGCACAAGGTGTGGCGCGAATGCATCGGCGAGACGGGCGCACCCAACGCCAAGATCACGGCCGAACCCGACCTGCCCGAGGTGGAGCGCCTGCTCCAGGAGACGATCAAGAAGGTGGGCGACGACATCACGGGCCTCCGGTACAACACCGCGATCTCGCAGATGATGATCTTCGTGAACGCGCTCCAGAAGGCGCCCCGCGTCAGCCGGCGGACCCTGCTCGCGTTCCTCCAGCTGCTGGCGCCCTTCGCGCCGCATATCGCGGAGGAATTGTGGGCCCGCCTCGGCGGGCGCCCGTCGATCCAGCAGGCGCCGTGGCCGGCCTACGATCCGGCGAAGCTTGCGGTGGGCGAGGTCAAGCTCGTGTTCCAGGTCAATGGGCGCGTCCGCGGCGATCAGCTCGTGCCGGTCGGACTTGCGGAGGCCGAGGCTGTCGTGCGGGCGCGGGCGAATCCCCGGGTCGCGCCGTACCTCGCAGACAAGGCGATCCGGAAGATCGTCTACGTGCCGGGGCGCATCCTTAATCTTGTAGTCGAGTGACCTCCCTGTAGTCTGCCGTGCATTACCGGGTCCATTCCCCGTTCGCCCGGGCTCCCGATGTCACGAATCTACAGCTTGTCGGAGGTAGGCCATGACGACGACAGGTAGGACGTGTCTCGCCGCCGCGCTCAGCAGCCTCCTCGCGCTGCCGGCGCTCGCCCAGACGAGCGTGCCGGGCAAGGTTTTCGTGGCGGAGGTCAGCGGTGGCGTCACGTTCATCCGCGCGGGCACGGTCGTGGGCCTGGCAAAAGGCTCCTCGCTGGCGGTCGAGGGCGCGCGCATCGAGACGTCCGCGCCGGCGTCCGCGATCTTCGTGTTCTCGAACGGCACGAGCCTTTACGTCGACGAGAAGACCGCCGCCGAGGTGCTGCGGTTCAACCAGCGGCCCTTCCCGGCCGGGATCGACACGACCACGGTCGAGCCGTCCGTCTCCGACACCCGGGTGCGGATCGCGCAGGGACGGGTCATCGTCACGACCAACACCCTTGCGACCGGAACGTCCATGGTCTACGAAACACCGCAGGCGCAGGTCCGCATCCGCGGCAAGGAGGTTGTGGTGCAGGTGGACGGTCCGACCACCCGCGTGCTCGTGCTGCACGGCGATGCGACGGTCAACGCCGCGCACGCCGCCCCCGGCGACGTGGGCCAGGTTTTGCACGACGGCCAGATGGCCGTGGTGACCGACGCCGCGCCGGCGGCCACCCCGACGATCCAGCTTCTCGCCCTGGATCCGGGCCAGATGGCGGCTCTGGGTTCGATGGTCGCGGCGTCGGAGCGGGCCCAGCACATCGTCCTCTTTCAGTCCGTGACCACAGGAGAGGGAGCCAACGCCACCACCGAGATCCAGGCCCAGGCCGTGGTCCCGGCCGTGCCCCCGGTGGAGCTGACCGTCAGCCCCTCCACCCTCCGCACCGGAGGCTGACGACGGCGCCGGTCCTTTGATTGCTGTCTTCCAGGTCCGACGCCTCCTGCCCAGTTTGGTGGTTGCCACCGCGCTCGCCCCGCCGGCCCGCGCCTTTCTGGAGTTCAACGACGGGCGCGACCGGATCACGGCGACCGCGGCCTACGGCATCACCTACGACTCCAACCTGGACGCGCGCGCCGGCGGTCCCGGTGATTACAGCCAGTCGCTGACGGTCGGCGCCGATTACGTGCGCCGGGCAGGCCTCATCGGCGTCGACGCCTCGATCGGCGTGGCGACCGGCCGCTTCCACCGCTACGGCGACCAGGATTACACCAACCCCACCGCGAAGCTGGAGCTGAACAAGTCGAAGGGCCGCCTCACGGGCTCGGTCGCCCTCTCGGCGCAGCGCGAGAGCCGAAGCGACGTGTCCGCCAACATCCGCACCAACTCCTGGTACTACGACGCGGCGCTCAACGCCCGCTATCCGATCAACGACCGCTATTACTTCACCAGCACGAGCGAGTACAACCGGCGCGACTATCTCCGCACCGCGGCGCTCTACAACCTCTCCTCCGTTTCCGAGGCGCTCGACGTCTTCTACCGCTACAGTTCCAAGCTGGACCTGCAGGGCGGCTATCGCTTCCGGTACGGCGACGCCGAGAACGGGTCGACCACGCAGGACAATGCGGCGACCTTCGGCGTCACGGGCAGCCTCCTGCCCAAGCTGAACGGCAGCGTCCGCGTGGGCTACCAGTGGCGCCGCGAGGCCGGGGCGCAACCGGGCCGCTTCTCCGCCGTGACCAGCGCCCTGGCGCTGACCTGGCCGGCGACCAAGCGGCTGGTTTTCACGTCCGCCGTCTCCAAGGATTTCATGACCACCGCCACCGACATCTCGGTGGACGCGACCGCGTTCAGCCTTGGGGCGAGCCTGACTCCGGCCCCCCGCCTCAATCTCACCGCCGGCGTCGGCTACACCTCGAGCCGGTACCTGGGCCCGCAGGGCGGCGGCCGGGTGGACCGGGCGCCGTCGGGCAACGCCGCGCTCAGCTTCGCGTTCACGAGCGTCATTTCTTCCTCGATTTCCTACGCCTACACCGACAACCAGTCTAATGTCGCATTGTCGGATTTTAGCCGGCACACTGTCGCTTTCACCCTCTCCGCCCGGTACTGAAGGCCATGCATTCCCCCCTTTGCCGCCGTTGCCGCTGGGCCGCCGCCCTCGTCTGGCTCGGCCTGCCGTTGGGGGCCGGCGCGGCAGACCCGGCACCCTCCGCGGAGACGGCCGCGCCCGCCGCCGCCACGGCGCCGGCCGACACGGCGGGGCATTTCATCTACAAGCTCACCCCGTCGGACCGGATCCGCATCGTCGTCTACGACGAGCCCGACCTGTCCACGATCTCCCGCATCGACGCCAAGGGGAATGTGAACCTCTACCTCGTGGGCGACGTGCACGTCGCCGGGGTCACGGTCAACGAGGCCCAGCGGATCATCGAGACCGCGTACCACGACGGCCGCTTCCTGCGCAGTCCGAAAGTCACCGTCTCGGTCGAGGACTACGCCGCGCGCACGGTCACCGTCGACGGCCAGGTGAAAAACCCGGGCCCCATTTCCCTGC
The DNA here is from genome assembly GCA_037916645.1 of Opitutales bacterium. GTDB lineage: Bacteria > Verrucomicrobiota > Verrucomicrobiia > Opitutales > Opitutaceae > Fen-1467. Next base: position 11,499 of record JBAIXJ010000384.1, read on the forward strand.
CGACCGAATCCACGCTCACCGTCTACCAGGCGATCATCCGCGCCGGCGGGTTCACCGACATCGCGAAGGGCTCGGCGGTCACCGTCACCCGCCTCCTGCCCGACGGCTCGAAGAAGGTGTTCACCGTCGACGTGGATGCGCTGATCAAGGGCAAGGACCGCGGCAAGGCGGCCGACGACACGCTGCTCCTTGAGCCCGGTGATATCATCTACGTCCCCGAGCGGCTGATCTGACCGTCGGTCCCCCTCCCTCCATGCCGGCCCCCTCCGCCCAATCGCCCGCACCCGCGGCGCCCAGCGAGCGCGACGAGCATGTGGCGGAGCGGCGGACGCTGCGGGACTACTACATCATCCTGCGCGAGCGCCTGTGGATCGCGCTGCCGCTGGCCCTGCTTGTCGCGGTCCCGATCGGCTACATCCAGATGCGGGCGACGCCCATGTACGAGAGCCGGGCGACCCTGCAGTTCGAGCGGCCGGAGAAGATCGTCATGGTCGACCAGGTGGTGGACCAGACGCCGCGTTCCGAAGTCGACATCAACACCTATCTCCAGCGCCTCAACAGCGACAGCCTGCGCGCCAAGGTCATCGAATCGCTCACCCCCGACGAGGTCCGGGTGCTGCAGCGGCCGTTCCTCCGGACCCTGCCGCCCGGCGCCGCGCCGCCCCCGCCCGCCCGGGCGCTGGGCGAGGTCAGGGCCGACGCGGTGCGCGGCAGCCTGATCATCGTGATCACCGCCCACCACCCCGACCCGGAGGCGGCGGCGCTGGTCGCCAACCGGTTCTATGCGCAGTTCGTCCAGTTCCTGCTCCAGAAGAGCGGCGGCTCCAACGACGAGGCCATCGCCTTCCTCCAGAAGCGCGCCGCCGAACTGCAGAAGGAGTACATTCAGAAGGAGGAGCGGCTGCAGGAGTACAAGAAGGAGCACAATCTCATCTCGCTCGACGACAGCCTCAACATCGTCGCCGACCGCCTGAAGAGCGTGAACGCGGCGCGCACCGCCGCCCATCTCCAGCGACTGGACCTCGAGGTGGCCCACAACCAGGTCCAGGAGTACCAGCGGGCGGGCCGCGACCTGCTGGAGATCTCGTATATCGCCCGGCACGGCACGATCCCCAACCTCAAGGCCGCGCTGGCGGACGCGCTCCAGCGGCAGGCGCTGCTCGGCGAACGTTACCTCGAGCGGCACCCCAAGATGATCGAGATCGCCAGCACGATCGGCACGCTGCGCGACCAGCTCAAGAACGCCATCGACCTCGCGATCGCCGACCTGGCCGCCAGCCTGGAAAACGTCCGGCAGACCGAGCAAACGCTCGAGGCCGAGTACGCGAAACAGGAGAAGGAGCAGCTCCGCCTCGACGACCTCAAGGTCGAGTACAACAGCCTCCAGGACCAGATGACCGTGGCCAAGAACGCCTACAGCCAGGTGCTCGACAGCCTGAACAAAACCACGACCTCCAAGGGCCTCGACTACCGGCTGCCAGTCAGCCTGGTCGACCGGGCGGTGCCGGCCTACGGGCCGTACGCGCCGAACAAGGCCGGCGTGGTGCGGACCTGCCTGCTGGTCGGCGCGCTGGTGTTCTTCGGCTCCGCCTTCGGCCTCAGCATGGTCGACGACCGGATCAAGAGCGCGTGGGACGTCGAGTCGTTCATCGGCGTCAATCTGCTCGGCATCATCCCGGACCTCGCCGGGATCAAGGATGACGACAAGCCTTTGCTCGCGATCAAGGCCAAGGCGACGCCGGGCGTCGAGGCCTTCCTGAGCATCTACAGCGCGGTCAAGATCCAGTCGAAGCTCGACTACCCCAAGGCCCTCCTCGTCACGAGCACCATCCCGGGCGAGGGCAAGACCCTGGTGTCCTGCAACCTCGCGGGCAGCTTCGCCCGCCACGGTCGGACCACCCTCCTCGTCGACTGCGACCTGCGCCGCCCGATGCTGCACCGGCACTTCCAGCTGGCGAACGACGCCGGCATCCTGACCTGGGCCGAGGCCGGCTGCAGCTTCGCCGGCGATCTGTTGGCCAACCCGCAGCTCGGCATCACCAAGGTCGTCGACAACTTCTGGGTGCTGCGCTCGGGGGGCCGGTCCAAGACCCCCACCGAGTTCCTGGAGACGCCCGCGTTCGGCCGGCTGCTAGAGCAGCTGAAGCGGAAATTCGACCTCATCGTGATCGATTCGCCCCCCGCCGGCGCCGTGTCCGACTGCCTGCTGATCGCCGCGCACACGGACGAAATCGTGTACGTCTGCCGGTTCAACCGCGCCTACCGGAAACACATCCGGCAGTTCGTGCGCACGCTGCGCGAGGGCAGGAACGAGTTCCTTGGCATCGTGCTCAACGGGCTTTCGACCCGCCGCGTCGAGTACTACACGAACTACCGGTACTACCGCAGCTACAAGAAATACTACGGCGCGCAGACCTGACGCGCGCACCGGCGGGCGCGGGCCCGGAGCGGCGGGACCGGCATTTTCGGTCTTCATTCCGCCCCGCACCTCCTGCATGCTGGCGCCGTGCCCACCTCCTTTCTCCCGGCCAACTTTGACCCGCAGAAGCCCATCGCGCTCATCGCCGGCCAGGGACTGTACCCGGCGCTGGTGGCCGATGCCATCCGCCGCGCGGGCCACCCGCTGCGGCTGATCGCGCTGGACGAGGAGACGCCCCCCGGCCTCATCGCGAGCTTCCCCGAGGCCGAGCGCCGCACGCTGCTTGTGGGCCAGGTGGGGCGGATGCTGCAGGCGCTCCGGCAGTTCGGCGCCGGTTACGCCTACATGGCCGGCCAGGTCGCCCCGCGCCGGCTCTTCAAGGGGCTCCACCCCGACCTCAAGGCCACCCGCATCCTCTTCTCGCTCAAACGCCGCAACGCCGAGACGATCTTCGGCGCGATCGCCGCCGAGATCGAGAAACTCGGCGTGACGCTGCTCGATGCGCGGGCGTTCCTCGACGATCACCTCGCCGTCCCCGGCGTCATGACCGGCGGCCGGTTCCCCATCGACCGCGAATACCTCGACCACGGCGTGCAGGTCGCCCGCGAGGTCGCTCGGCTCGACATCGGGCAGGGGGTCGTCGTGCGCAAGGGCACGGTGCTGGCCGTCGAGGCCTTCGAGGGCACCGACGAGATGCTCCGCCGCGCCGGCGGCTTCAAGACCGACCAGGCGCTGTTCGTGAAATCGGTCAAGGCGAGCCAGGATTTCCGGTTCGACGTGCCGGTCTTCGGCCAGCGCACGCTGGAGACCATGCGCGAGGCCGGCCTGGCCGCCGCCGCGCTCGAGGCCGGCAAGGTCATCATCCTCGACCGGCCCGCCGTGATCGCGCAGGCCCGCGCCTGGGGCATCCATCTCTTCGGCTTTGCGTGATTCGCTGGCGACTTGCACTTTCGCCGGACCCTTCGCAGATTGCGCCCATGCAGAACGAGGTCATCGAGGTCGCGATCAAGGGCGTCATGCCGACCGCCAACGGCTGCGCTGTCTTTCTCGGCAACGACGACAAGACCTTCGTGATCTACGTCGACCACAGCGTGGGCAACGCCATCTCCATGACGCTGAACGGGGTCAAGAAGGAGCGGCCTCTGACCCACGACCTTATCGGCAGCATCTTCCTCGGCCTGAACATCACGCTGGAGCGGATCGTCATCAATGACGTCGCCGACAACACGTTCTTTGCCCGCATCATCCTGCACATGCAGAACGAGCTCGGCCGGAAGATCATCGAAGTCGACGCGCGGCCGAGCGATTCCATCGTGCTCGCCCTGCAGCAAAAGAAGCCGATTTACGTCGCGCTGAAGGTCTTCGACGCCGTCGAGGACATGACCGAGATTCTCGAGCGCGTCCTCAAGCAGCAAGGCGAAGAGGAAGACAAGGAGGAGGACGAGGACGAAGAGGACGAGGAGGGTGAGACCTCCTGAACCCCCGGCCCCCGGGGCCGAGGGCGCGTCCGCCCGTCCGACGGGCGCGCCGCCAATTGGCTGTCTGACGACCCCTCGAGCCGCCATTCTCTCGCGCGTCCCCGCCTTTTTCTCCATGTCCGCCCACGGCATTCCCGCCCCCGCCTCCGCCGCGCCGCGCCGCCTGCCCGCGCCGATCGCGGCCGGCCAGCCGCTGACGGCGCTGGCGCCGATGCAGGACGTGACGGACCTGGCGTTCATGGGCGTGATCGCCCGCTACGGCGCGCCCGACTACTTCTTCACCGAGTTCTTCCGCGTCCACTCCCAGTCGCGCCCCGAGAAGCACATCCTGCGGTCCCTGACCGAGAACGCCACGGGCCGCCCCGTGTTCGCCCAGCTCATCGGCGAAAATGTGCCGGACCTCCTGCGCACCGTGCGGGAGCTGCTGACCTACCCGGTCGCCGGCATCGATCTCAATCTCGGCTGCCCCGCGCCCAAGGTCTACCGGAAGAACGTCGGCGGCGGCCTCCTGCGCGAGCCCGCGCGCATTGACGCCATCCTCGGGGCCCTGCGCGACGCGGTGCCCGGACTGCTCACGGTCAAGATGCGCGTCGGCTTCGACGACACCGCCAACTTCGACACCGTGCTCAACCTGGTCAACCGCCACGCCGTCGATCTGCTGGCGGTGCACGGGCGCACGGTGAAGGAGATGTACCGGGGCGACGTCCGGTACGACCTGATCGCCCGGGCGGTGGGCGCCGTGCGCTGCCCCGTGCTCGCCAACGGCAACCTCACCTCGGCGGACCGCGCGGCCGGTATCCTCGCCCGCACCGGCGCCGCCGGCGTCATGATCGGCCGCCACGCGATCCGCAATCCGTGGATCTTCCGCCAGTGCCGCGAGCGCCTCGCGGCGGCCTCGGCGCCAGGCGCCGCGGCGGGAGCCGGCATCTTCCAGCCCACCCTCGGCGACGTGCGCGACTATGTTGACGTGCTCTTCCGGGCCACCGCCGTCCCCGGCCTGCCCGGGGGGCTGCAGGTGGCGAGGATGAAGAAGTACCTCAATTTCGTCGGCCAGAGCGTCGACCCGGCCGGCGCCTTTCTCCATGACATGCGCCGCGCCCAGACCGAGGCCGAGCTCTTTGCCGTCTGCGACCGGCACCTCGGCGCGGAGCCTGCGCGGCCGTTCTCGCTCGAGCCGTACCCGGGGGTCGTCGCCCGCCCGAATCGCGAATCGCCCCCCGAGGCCTGCTCGCTGGAAGCCGTGACGGCCTGAACCGCGCCGCGGCGCCGGCCTCCCGCGTTCCTCCCCTTCCCTTTCCATGCCCAAAATCGACGTCAGCAAGGTCGCCGAGATCCTTCAGCGCAACCACCTCGAACCCGCGGTCCTGCGCCGCATCATCGAGGAGATCAACCACGTGGTGGAGCCCGATCCCACCGACGAGGAGAAACCGCCGCCGGTGAAGAAGCAGTGGGTGATCCTCGTCTCCGATCCGGAGCACCGCCTGCCCAAGGACTCCCTGGTCGGCTGGGTCCTGCAGATCCCGGAGAACGAGAGCCCGGCCACGACTGCGGACCGCGTCTTTCGCGGTGCCTACGATTTCAATGTCACCAAGCGCGGACGGCTGCTGCCCGTGAAGACGGTGGGCGAGGCGCTGGAAAACATCCCGGCCAAGCACTTCAAGGAGGCCGAGCTCTGGGTGAAGACGAAGACCCCGGTGCTCGTCCTGCGCACCGACAACCAGATCCCCAAGGAGTAGGCGGCGCCGCGCGCCCGTCAGAAGGTCACGTCCTGGCAGCGCTGCTCGAGCTGTCGGGCGCAGGCGTCGAGCTGCTTTTCGCCGAGCAGCGTCACCCCGTTCGCATTGAGGATCTCCGGCAGCCAGGAGGGGTTCACCACCCGCACCGTGGCCTTGGCGTTGGCCTCCACATACCAGCCGGGGAGCGCCAGCACCGGGACGACCGGGAGCTTCTCGGCCGTGGTTTTCTCGAGCCACTGCTGGAGCCACTTCGCGTTGCGCAGCGTCTCGTTGAGCCCGGCCTGGTCCTCGCCCCACGGCCAGCTCAGCTGCTCGCCGTCGAAGAAGACCTTGTAGTCGTCGCGCCCTTCGCGCGCCCCGTTCTTGCGCCGCGTCTTGGTTTCGACGGCGAACACGCCGCCCGGCCCCAGGGCGACGTGGGGGATGTTGAACCGCTCCGGCCCGGTCTCGCAGGGCACGTCGTGGAAGATGCGCCAGCCGGCGACCCGCAGGGGCTCCAACTGCTCGGCGACCATGCGCTCGCCGAAGTACGCCAGGTACCGGTCGCTCCGTTCGCGCAAGCGCAGGAGGAACCAGCGCAGCGCGACGAGGAAGGCGGCCACGAACACCGCGGCCACCAGCGCCAGCCCCACCCACACCCACCATCCCTTCAACCGCACGACCCCCTGCAGGATGACCAGCGCAACGATGCAGGGCACCACCGCGGCGCCGAGCACCACGAACAGAAAGCCCTCGTCCAGCTTGCTGATCATCTTGAGTTGTCGCTCCCCGGCCGTCCGCAGCAGGCGGACGTCCTTGGCAAATGGCATGCGCGTGCCCCGTTTGCGCCAGTCCCACCAAACGATGGCAAACGCGACGAGCGCGAAGAGCGCCATGTAGGCGCTCGGCAGAACGATGGAAATCCAGTTCATGGTCCGGAACGGGTTGACGGCGGTGGAGGATGCTGAAGTGGTCGGCGGCTCGGCGGTGAGGGCGGGCCGCGAGGGAAAAACCAAGCGAGCGTAGGTCTGCCGACCGCCATCGTCCACCGTCCAGAGGTAAACCCGCCGTAAAGATGACCGGTGAAAAAGTCGGTTAACGCGCTGCCCCTGTGGCGGTTGGGGGAGCGCCATTCACCGCAACCTGCAAGTTTTCCGGTCCGCGAATGCCGCGCGAGCCGGCGCCGATCCGGCCGGCCTTCAGCCCCCGGTCATGATGTCCGCCGCCGGCCGGCCGCTCTGCACCAGCGCCGCCATGCGGCGCATCGCCGGATCGATGTGCGTGAAGAAACGCAGGTACGACGGACACAGATAGCTCACGCCGGGCTCGCCCTCGCCGGCGCGGACAAACCGGTGCTTCGGGCAGTCGCCGTTGCAGGCGAACTTGACCGGGCACTCGCGGCACACGCGCGGCAGGTTGGCCTTCGCGTCGCCGAAGCGCGCGGCGGCGGCGCCGTTCCCGAGGTCCGCCAGCGGCGTCGTGTGCACGTTGCCGAGGCGGTAGGCCGGGTAGACGTAGTGGTCGCACGCGTAGACGTCCCCGTTGTGCTCCAGCGCCAGCGCCCGCCCGCAGCGCTCCTCGAAGATGCACAACCCGGCCCCCAGCCCGCACCACGAGCTCAACGCCACGTCGAACTGCTGCACGAATACGCGCCCCACGTCGCGCCGCACCCAGAGGTCGAACACCGTGCAGAGGAACTCCCCCAGCCCGTCGCGCGGCGCGCATTCGCGGGCGGCAGCCTCGGCCGCATCCCCCGGCGCCGCGAGGTCGTCGGGTCCGGACGGCGGCGGCGCATGGTCGAGGCGCAGCGCGGCGTCCGCGGCGCGGACCCGGCGCTCGACCAGCGGGATGAACTGCATGAAGCTCGAGCCCTCGGCACGCAGGAATTCGTACACCTCGCGGCCGTGCCGGTAATTGCGCCGGTGCACGACGGTGAGCGTGTTGAACTGCACCTGGTGCCGCCTGAGCACGCGCAGGCCGCGCATCACCTTCTCCCACGTCGGCCGCCCGCCCCGGTCCACGCGGTAGGGGTCGTGCAGGGCGCGCGGGCCGTCGAGGCTCAGCCCCACGAGGAATCCGTGCCGGGCGAGAAACTCCGCCCAGGCGTCGTCCAGCAGCGTCCCGTTGGTCTGGAGCGAATTGGTGACGCGGCGGCCCGCGGCGTAGTGCGCCTGGAGGCGCACGACCCGCTCGAAGAACTCCAGCCCCAGCAGCGTGGGCTCGCCGCCCTGCCAGGTGAAGTTGACCTCCCCGCCCGGCTGCGACGCGAGATAGTCCCGGACGTAGGCCTCGAGGGTGGCGTCGTCCATCCGCGGCACGCCGGTGCCGGGATAGTAGGCGGGCTCCTTTTCCAGGTAGAAGCAGTACCGGCATTCCAGGTTGCAGCGCGCGCCCACGGGCTTGGCCATGACATGGAACGGGCGCGCCCCGAGCGTCCCGGGCGTCCGGGCGGCGGACCCGCTGACAGCTGCATCCGGCATGACGCCACGGTAGCGACGCCCGTCCATTCCGCCACTCCCCTTTTCCTTTCGCGCCGCTCGGCCGCCCCGGGTTCCGAGCGCCGGCGTTGACGCGGCGCGCAACCGCGGCGATCGTCGGCGTCCCGGCATGGCCGCCGGCTTGGCCGGCCAATCCGGGCCCCGCGCGATGGACCATCCGCTGCTCCTCCCGAAGCTCCTCACCGGCGTCGCGGCCGTCAGCTGCCTGGCCCCGCTCGGCCGGGCCGACGCGCCCCGCGCCTCCGCGCCGCCCAACATTGTCTTCGTTCTGGCCGACGACCTCGGCTACGGCGACCTGGGGTGCTACGGGCAGCAGCGCATCGCCACGCCCAACCTCGACCGGCTGGCGGCGCAGGGCATGCGGTTCACCCAGTTCTACGCCGGCGCTCCGGTGTGCGCTCCGTCGCGCAACGTCCTGCTCACCGGCCAGCACACGGGGCACGCGCTGATCCGGGGCAACGCGAAAGTCAGCCTGCGGCCGGAGGACGTCACGATCGCGGAGGTGCTGCGGCGCGCCGGCTATGCGACCGGCGCGATCGGCAAATGGGGCGTGGGCGAAGAGGGCAGCACCGGGGCGCCGACCCGGAAAGGCTTCGACTATTTCTTCGGGTACGTCGACCAGACCCAGGCCCACAACTACTACCCCACCTTCCTGGTGCGCAACGACACGCGGGTGCCGCTGCCGAACGTCGTGCCGCACGAGGGGCGATACGGGCAGGGCGTCGCGAGCAAGAAAGTCGTGTACAGCGATGATCTCTTCG
>JBAIXJ010000385.1:0-1681 GCA_037916645.1 Opitutales bacterium
TTGACCTTCCGCACGACGTCGTTGACCGCGGCCTCGGGGAAGCCCTGGCCGACAAGATCGCGGCGCGAGAGCCCCTCCTCGACATAGCCGCGGAGGATGGCGTCGAGCAGGTCGTACGGCGGCAGGCTGTCCTGGTCCGTCTGGTTCGGCCGCAGCTCCGCGGACGGCGGCTTGGCGATGGAGTTCTGCGGGATCGGCGGCAGCCGGCCGGCGCGGCTCGCGTCGTCGTTGATCCAGCGGGCGAGCGCGTAGATCTGCGTCTTGAAGACGTCGGAGATGACGGCGAGCCCGCCCGCCATGTCGCCGTAGAGCGTGCAGTAGCCGACCGCCATCTCGCTCTTGTTGCCCGTGGTCAGCAGCAGGGCGCCGAACTTGTTCGACAGCGCCATCATGAGCACGCCGCGCACCCGGGCCTGGATGTTCTCCTCGGTGACGTCCCGCGCGCGCCCGGCGAAGACCGGCCCCAGCGCCGCCTCGGTGGCGGCGACGGCGTCGGCGATCGGGATCGTCTCGAAGGCGATGCCGAGGCCGGCCGCGAGCGCGCGGGCGTCGTCCCGGCTGTGCTGGGAGGAGATGACCGAGGGCAGGCTGACGCCGGTGACGTTCTCGGGGCCGAGGGCCGCGGCCGCCAGCACGCCGACCACCGCGGAATCGATGCCGCCGCTGAGGGCGACCAGCGCCCGGGTGAAGCCGCTCTTGTGCGCGTAGTCGCGCACGCCGAGCACGAGCGCCTCGAAGATGTCCTTCATGTCCTGCTGGGCGTAGGACGTGTCGACGGCCCGGGAGGCGCCGGCAAGGTCGACCACGCGCAACTCCTCGCGAAACGCCGCCAGGCCGGCGATCACGTCGCCCTGCGCCGACGCGACCAAGGAGCGGCCGTCGAAGATCAGCTCGTCGTTGCCGCCGACGGCGTTGCAGTAGGCAACGGGGCAGCCGAGCTGTTTCGCGGCCTGGACCACCAGCATCTCGCGGACGTCGTCCTTGCCGTGGTGCCACGGGCTCGCGGAGAGGTTGACCATGGCGTCGCAATGCTGCGCCGCGAGCTGCTCCACGGGATCCTGCCCGCCGTAGAGCCGCCGGGTCGAAATCATTGGATGGGTCCAGATGTCCTCGCAGATCGTGACCCCGATCCGCCGCCCGGCGAATACGACGACGCGCGGGGAGGGCGCGGGCTCAAAGTAGCGGTCCTCGTCGAAGACGTCGTAGGTGGGGAGCAGGCATTTGCGGCCGACGGCGGCGACTTCGCCGCGGTGGCACCAGGCGGCGGAGTTGAAGAACTGCCGGCCCTGGCCGGTCGGGTTGGTCTCGACGAAGCCCACCAGCGCCGGCACCTCGCCGACCGCCGCCGCGATCTCGGCCAGCGCCGACTCCACGTCCGGGACGAAGCGGCGCTTGAACAGCAGGTCGCGGGGCGGATAGCCGGGGATCGCCAGCTCGGGAAACACCACCAGCTCGGCGCCCTGGCCGGCCAGCGCGCGATAGGCGTCGACGATCCGCCGGCTGTTGCCGGGGAGGTCGCCGACGATGGTGTTGATCTGGGCGAGGCCGATGCGCATCGGGGGGCGACTGTGGGGACGATCGGTCCCGCTGACAATCCGCAACGCGGCGCGCAGATCGGGCTAGCCGCCGGCGCAATTGTTGTTAGCGTGCCCCGCTTTGCGCCCATGCCGAATCCGCCCGC
>JBAIXJ010000386.1:0-6850 GCA_037916645.1 Opitutales bacterium
TGCTGCGTCGCGCGCAGGTCGGTCCAGATGCGCACCAGCCCGTGCCACGACCGCAACTCGGGCCGCGGCACGTGCGCCGGATCATCCCAGAGCATGCCGCCCGGCAAGGCCGGCAGATAGCAGGCGACAACCAGCCCGACGACCAGCACGGCCATACCCCACGCGCGGAGCGGGCGGGGCAAAACCAGGGAGCGGGCCGGCATGGACTCACGCTAGGCGCCGCTCCGGAGGAGATCAAATCCCCACTTGGCGCACGCCGGGGCCCTGCGCCCTTCCCTCGCAGCGCCAACCTCGGCGGACGAGCCATTCAACAGCCAGAATGCCCGGCGTGTTGCCTCGCCTCCGCCGCGCGGACCGGGTTTGTCCTTGCTGCCATGCGCCAAGGAGGCAATCGTGGACGGCGATTCCGAGCCCGCGAAATGCGAGCGGCGAAACCATGATTCGTCACCGTGGCCCCGGGCGGGAACCACGAATGATGTGACCCCGAAACGCGCGCCAAACATGATGCACCCTCCCAAGGGCCGGGCCTTCCCGACGTCCCTTCCCCTCCTGGCGCTCGCCTCCGCCGGCGGCCTTTTGCTCCTGCTGGCCGCCGGCTGCGGCCGCGGCCGCGAGGCGCCCGCCAGCGCCGCCCCGCCGGCGATCGCGGCGGCCCCGAAACCCTACCTGACGTACCTCCGGCCGCAGCCGATCGGCGCGCCGATCGATCAGCCGCCGTGGATCGCGCACGTGCTGGCGGTCGACCTCGACAAGGACGGACTCCTCGACGTCGTCTTTTGCGAGGCCCGGCAAAACAAGGTCATCTGGCTCCGGCAATACCCGCGGGGCGTGTTCACGGAAAAAGTCCTCGCGGAGAACATGCGGGCGCCGGTCCACGTCGAGGCGGCGGACATGAACGGCGACGGCTACCTGGACCTGATTGTCTCCAGCATGGGCGTCGTCTTTCCGGACAACGACCAGATCGGAACGGTGTTCATCCTCGAGAACGACGGCCACGAGAACTTCACCCCGCACATCGTGCTGGAGAACACCTCGCGGGTGACCGACGCCCGCGCCGCGGACCTGAACGGCGACGGCAAGCTGGATCTGGCCCTGGCCCAGTTCGGCTATGACCAGGGCGAGGTGAGCTGGCTCGAGCGCACGGGCCCGTGGGAGTTCAAGCGCCACGTGCTGCTGGAACTCTCGGGCGCCATCAACGTCTGCATCGCCGACTTCAACGGCGACGGAAAGCCCGATATCGCGGCCATCATCTCCCAGCAATGGGAGGAGCTTTATTACTTCGAAAACCTGGGGGGCGGCCAGTTCGCCACCAAGCACGTCTGGGGCTCGACCAACGAGGACTACGGCAGCAGCGGCATCAGCGTGTGCGACCTGAATCGGGACGGCCGTCCCGACATCCTGTACACCAACGGCGACGGCTTCGGGCCCGCCGTGACCCCGGGCCCCCGGCCCTGGCATGGCGTCCAATGGCTCGAGAACCTGGGCGGCGGAAAATTCCGCTACCACCGCGTCGGCAACCTGCCCGGAGCCTACAGTCCGGTGGGCGTCGATCTGGATGGCGACGGGGCGATGGACATCGTCGCCGTGTCCGCTTACGCCGACTGGACCGGAAAAAAGATCGACGACATCACGTTGATGTGGTTCCGCAACGACGGGAAGATGAACTTCGAGCCCCGCGTCCTCGCCCGCGTGCCCAAGGACCAGATCACCCTGGACGTCGGCGATTTTGACGGGAACGGCCGGCCGGTCCTGGTGACGGGCTGCTTCCCCGTCTATCCTCCCTACGTGAACATGGGCCGCATCACGCTGTGGCGGCGGGCGTCGCCATGAAAATCCGGATCATTGCGATCGCGTTGGCCTGCGTCGTCGCCGCTGCGTTCGGCTTTGAGTGGTGGCGGACCGGCCGGCCCGCGCGGATCGTCGCGGAGGTCCTGCCCCCGCTCCCGGACCTCTCGAACGCGGTCCCGGCCCTCCGCGAGCGGATCGGGGCGGCCGACGCCCGGGCGCGCCGCCGCTTCACGGCGCAGGCCGGCCTCACGGAACTCGCCCGCCTCTATCAAGCCAACGGCCTTCTCGAGGAAGCCGCGCGCTGCTATACGGGCCTCGAACGGCTCGATCCCTCGAACCCGCGCTGGTGGCACTATCACGCCACCATCCTGGGTGGCTACGGGGAAATCGACCGCGCGGAGGCGCTGTGGCAGCGGGTGATCCAGCTTGCCCCGGACTACATCCCGCCCCGGCTCCGCCTCGGCGACTGCTACCTCAAATCCGACCGGCTCGACGAGGCCACCGCCGCCTACGAAGGCGTGCTCAAGATCAGCCCGGACAATCCGTACGCGCTGCTGAACCTCGGCCGGATCGACATGGAGCGCCAGCGCTGGGACCAGGCGCGCACCAAGCTCGAGCAGGTGGTCAGGCAGACGAAGTTCACCCTTGGTTACGACCTCATCGTGCATCTTTACGAACAAATGGGTCTGCGCACGCTCGCGGCGTCGATCCGGGGCGCGTCCAAGGCGTCCGGCGCCTATCTCGATCCGCCGGATCCATGGCTCGATGAACTGATGGACGCGTGCTATGATCCGTACCGTCTTGGTCTGGTTGCGGGATTCGCCGCGCACACCGGGCAGACCGCCACCGCCTTCCGCCTGCTCCGGCGCGCCATGGATCTGGCACCCAATGATGTCACGCTGCGCTTCCAGATGGGAGGCATCGACGTCTCGCAGCAGGATCTCAAGGGCGCCGAGGAGGAATTCAAGCGGTGCACCCTGCTCGACCCGAATTTCTCCGACGGATGGGCCCAGCTCAGCGACGTCCAGGAACGGCAGGGTGCGCACGCCGATGCCGAACAAACGCTGACGGAGGGCCTGAAGCATTGCCCGAATTCCCCGGGTCTGCACTTGATGCGGGCGCGCCGCCTGCACGCCGCCGGTCGCAACGGCGAGGCGATTGCGGAATACCAGGCCTCCATTCACTTCCGGCCGAACGAGCCGGAGGCCTACACCGAGTTGGGCAGCCTCTACATCGATTTGGGAAACGCCGACGCCGGCATCCGGGAGATGCAAAAGGCGCTGGAGGCGGATCCCGGCGACCCGATGGCGCTGGGCATCATGGCGTTCCATGCCGTCAGCACCAACAATGAGCCGGAAGCGCGGCGGTGGTTGAACCGGGTGGTCATCCAGCCGCGTGTGCCCCACGAACAGACGGCCACCCTGATCGACGCCTACCAGCAGGCCTTCGGGCGGAAATGGGTCCCGGACAAACCCACGGATTAGCCGGGCGCCTCAGGGCGGCGAGAGCGTGAGCCTCGAGGCGCCGTCGGGAATCGCGTGTGCCGAGGTCGCACCGTCCGGCCAGCGGACGCGCAGCCGGCTCGGAGGATTGCCGTCGGGATAGCCAAAAAAGCACGCGGGGGACGATTGGGAGTAATATCCCGAGCCAGCCTGGACCTCCGCCGTTTCGGTGCTCCCATCGGCAAGCTCCAAGGTCAGGCGCGCGCCGATCGCATCCGGATTGCCCGCGGCGCCCCGCAGGCGCACGCTCAGCGGATGCCGCCCGGGCACGCCGCGATTGCGATAGGCCAGGGTGGTCGACTGGTTGCGCGTGAGCAGAAAGTCCGGCCAGCCGTCGCCGTCCAGATCGAGCACCACCAGCGCCTTCGCGTCGCCCGGCACCAGCAGCCCGCTTTCGGTTGGAGGCACCGGCGTAAAGTGCCCGTGTCCGTCCCCGCGCAGGAGCTGGCTCACGCCGCCGTCGAAGCGCCCGACCACCGGGATCGGGGCATAGGAGTTCTGCACCGCATAGATGTCGGCATGCCCGTCGCCGTCAAAGTCTCCCGCCACCACCCCTTGCAGCGGCGCCACCTGCACAATCCGCGGCAGTGGCTCGAAGCGGTACGTGCCGTCCGGCTGGCTCAGGAACACTCCGCTGCCGAACTGCGTCGCCGCAAACCGGCGCGCCGCCTTGAGCCGATCCTCGCCCAGGATCTCGTCCAAGGTCGCCCGGGCATAGGCGTCGTTGCGCGGATACTTCCGGAGGATCCACGGAATCTCCTGGCCCAGCGCCAGCCGCGTACGCCAGGGATAGAGCTTTCCGCCCTCATAGTAGGCCTCGATGAGCTGTGGCGGCCGGCCCGGGACAAACGTTCCGTAGTACAGCAGCGCCGGTTCTTCCGGGCTCGCGTGGTACTGCGTGTTCAAGCCGACGTTGCCCGCCACGAAGTCCGGCCGCCCGTCGCCGTTGAAATCCGCGCTCGCCAGCGAGGTCCACCAACCCGTGCCCGCCGCGGCGAAGCCGGCCCGCTCCGTCCAGTCGGTGAAGCCGCGGCCCCGGTCGTTGTGGAAATACCTCACCGGCCCCCACTCCAGCGCCAGCAGCAGATCCGGCCAGCCGTCGCCGTCGACGTCGCTCCACAACGCCGCACTCACCATGCCCACGTCCCGCAAGCCCGGGGCCAGGGCGTCGGTCACGTCCTCAAACCGTCCGCCCCGATTGGCCAGCAGCGCGCTGCGCGGGGCCAGCGGATACCGTCCCGGCAGGACGCGTCCGCCGATGAACAAGTCCAGCCGGCCGTCCCGATCGAAGTCGGCCGCGGCCACCGCTCCGACGCTGATCGGCAGCTCCGGCAGGGTGCCGGTTGGTGCGGGAGGAAAACCGCCGCGGCCGTCGTTGAGGAACAGCCGCGGCTGGTAGTCGCTGGCTCCTGCCGTCCAGGCGGTGCCCGCCTGGGTCACCAGGATGTCGTTGCGGCCGTCGCCATCGGCATCGAAGACCAACACGGGTCCGTTTTCGATCCGCGCCGGGGCCGCCAACGACGAGGCGTCTGCGGAGGCGAAGCGAGGGGTGCCGGTCTGCCGGAGCAGCCGCACCGGATCGGCCGAAGTCCCGCCCACCAGCACGTCGTCCCGGCCATCGTCGCCTGCCTTGGGTCGAGCGGCAGGGCGGAGATCGCCGACCGCCAGCGCCGGGCCCCGATCATTGAAGTCCTCCGGCCGCAACGGCTGCGGATCGGGCTCCGGTCGCCTCCCTTCGTGCGCCGCCAGCGAAAGGTTGTCGGCCGCGCCCACTTCCACGAACTGGCCCGGCGGAGGAGGTGGTGGTGGCGCCGGGCGGACGGGCGGACCCGACGGTTCCGTGATCGTGTAGCGCCGGTCCACCGGCAGATCCGCAAAGCTCTGCGTCTCCCCGCTCGGCCAGAGCACGGTCAGCCGCCGGATCACCGTGTCCTCGCCCAAGCCAAAGTGCGCCACCGGCTCGCTGCTTGACAGATATCCCCGCGCCACCACCAGCTGCCGCACCTGGGGCCCCAGCGCACTCTCGAGCCGCACCGTCGCTCCCACCCCGAAGCGATTCGAGTGCGTTCCCCGCAGTGCGACGATCACCCGGTGGCCGGTGGGACAGTCGTTGCGCAGCACCGTCACCCCGCCCTGGTAGTTGGCGTAGACGATGTCCAGGTCCCCGTCCCCGTCCAGATCCCCGAAGGCCGAGCCAAAACTCACCCCGCGCTGATTCAGGCCCCAGGCCGCGCCCACCTCCTCAAATTGCAGGTTCCCGAGGTTCCGGTAGGCGAGATGCCGTTCCTCCAGCGGCGGGCTGCTCCGCACCAGCCGCCGCGCGTCCATCGGATTCTCGATCGCCATCATGCGGTCGAGCAGATCGACGTTGTGATACTCTCGCGTCATGCCGTTCGTCACGAAGAGGTCGATCCGGCCGTCGTTGTCCAAATCCTCGAAACGCGGCGACCACGTCCAGTCCGTCGCCGCCACCCCGGCCAGCCAGGCCACCTCCAGGCACCTCCCCAGCCCCGCGTTGAGGAAGAGGGCATTCCGCATATACTGCGGCGCTTCGGCCGGGTTGTCCGGCGGCCGCTGCGCGCGGGCGCGGGAATAGGCCATGCCGCGCTGGTCCTTCTCGTGCGTCGTCGCCGCCATGTCCGCGACCAGGAGATCCAGCCGTCCGTCGTTGTTCACGTCGCCGAGGTCGGACCCCATCGCGTAGTACGGCATGTTCGGCACGACCTGGTTGATGACGTCGGTAAACGTGCCGTCGCGATTGTTGTGATAAAGCTGGTCCGGGGCCCCGTAATCGTGGCCGACGTAGAGATCGGGCCAGCCGTCGCCGTCGTAGTCCCACCAGGTGGCGGAATGCGACAAGGCCTCGCCGTGGATGCCGGCCCTGTTCGTCACGTTGGCGAACGTGCCGTCGCCGTTGTTGTGGAACAGGTACCCCCGCTGCCCGTTCGGATGGCGCGTCGCATCCAGCATGTTGGTCGTCACGTAGACGTCCAGCCAGCCGTCCCGGTCGTAGTCACAGAATGCGCCGACGCCGGACGCATCCACCACCGCCAACCCCCGCGCCGCCGCCTCTTCCTTGAACGTGCCGTCATGCTGGTTGATGTACAGCAGATTGGGCGCGCCGAACCGGCACACATACAAGTCCAGCCACCCGTCGTTGTTCACGTCCGCAAAGACCGCCCCCTGTCGCCACGCCTCCGCCGCCGCGCCCGTTCCCTCCCCGACGGAGCGCCTCAGCCACTCCAGGCCCTTCTCGAGCACGCCCGGCGGCGGCGCCCCCAACCCCGCCTTTTCCGTCACATCCTCGAACTTCCACCCGCCCAGGTTGCGAAACAGGCGGCAGGTTCCCGTCTTGCTCACCACAAACAGGTCCGGCCGGCCGTCGTTGTCGTAGTCGCCGATCGCCACCCCCGTGCCCATCGCGCCGTAGGCCAGTTCCTGGTAGTGCTCCCCCCACATCTTGGGGTCGTCGTAGCGGTTGGCGGTGACGATTCCCGTCTGCTCCGGGGGCATCACCGTGAACATGGTCGCTCCCGGCGGGCCCGAGCGCGGCGCCAGCG
>JBAIXJ010000387.1:0-2055 GCA_037916645.1 Opitutales bacterium
GTGCGGCGTCGCCGCGCCCGCGGCCTGCGCGCGGCGCAGGGGCTCACCCCAGATCGCCTCGACCTCGACGACCCGGCCCTCCTGCCAGTCGATGAGGCTCGACGGCCGGTAGGGCCCCATGGCCGCGGTGTGCGCCAGTTGCTCCTGAATGAATTGCTCCGGGATCGCGTAGCCGAACCGCGCGGCTGCGGCGACGATCTCGTCCATCAACGCCCGCGCCTCGGCCCGCAGCTTCGGATCGGCCATGATGACATCGGTGGTCACCCCGCCGGCGGCCATCGTGAGCCCGTTGAAGGGCACGTTCCACACCAGTTTCCGCCAGCGCGCCTCCGCCAGGTTTTCCGCGACCACCGTTTTCACGCCGGCGGCCGCGAATCGGGCCGCCAGCTCGCGCAGGCGATCTGTGGGCGGGCCGGTGAACTCGCCGAGCACCAGGTAGCCGGGCAGCGAGCAGGTGATCTCGCCCGGGCCGGTGCGGTTGAGGCAAATGAAACAGAGTCCGCCGAGCACCCGCTCCGCGCCGAACCGGCGGGCCAGGAATTCATCACCGCCGAGCCCGTTTTGCAGCAGAAGCAGGGCGGTGCGCCCGCCGAGCAACGGGGGCAGCAATCGCGGCAGCTCCGCGTTCGCCGTGGCCTTGAGGCCGATGATCACGAGGTCGACCGGGCCGATTTCTCCGGGCGCACCGAAAGCCCGCACCGGCTGCAGGTGAAAATCACCCTGCGGCGGCTGCCGGATCGTCAGGCCGTGCGCCCGCACGCGGGCCAGATCCCGGCGCAGGAGGAAGTTCACCTCGGCGCCAGCCCGGGCCAGCATCGCGCCGTAATAGCCGCCGATGGCGCCGGAACCGACGATGGCCAATCGCTGAAACATTGACCACGGATTACACGGATTGGCACGGATGAGGAAACCTCAATCCGGGTTGGTCCGCGTGATCCGCGGCCTCAAGCCTCCAGCCTATTTTCCCGCCAGTTGTTTGAGGATCTGCTCGGTCAACTGCTGCACCAGCGCCTCGACCTGCGGATCGGGGGGCTCGCCCGACGCGGCGCCCTCCCCGCCCCTCGCCGGCACCTGGCAGACGACGCCGGGCCGGAAGTCGCTGTTGTCGCACAGCTCGCACTCCTTCAGGTCGGCGCGGCCGTCCGGCATGCCGAGGCTCTGGCGGAGCTTGATCAGGTCGCGCAGCTTGTTCGGGCTGAAGGTATGGAGTCCGGCGCCGAGCTGGGAGGCGACCCACACCGTTTTGCAGTAGGCGTCGACGTTCTCCATCTTCCAGTAGGCGTCCTCCACGTCCTTGCCCCAGACGATCACCCCGTGGTTCTCCATGATGATGGCCTGGTGGTCGACGCCCACCTGGCCGACTTCGTCGGCGTTTGCGGGCGAACCGGGCGTCTGGTACCTGGCGTAGCCGATCTCGCCGAGGAACACCTCGGCCTCGGGGATCATGCAGGTCGGCGGGCGCACCGCGGCGACCGCAAACGCCGTCGCATGCGGCGGGTGGGCGTGCACGCACGCCTTCGCCTTCGGCTGCCGCTTCATGATGCCGAGGTGGGTCATCGCCTCGCTCGTGCGCTTGCGCGTGCCGGCGAGCTGGTTGCCGTCGAGGTCGATCAGGCACATCTCCTCCGGCGTCATGAAGCCCTTGGAAATAAGCGTGGGCGTGCACAGCACGAGGTTGTCGCCCACGCGCACGGTGACGTTGCCGCCGTTGCCGTCGACGTAATCCCGCTCCCAGATGCGGCGGCCGATGTCGCAGATCCGCCGTTTGAGCTCCTCGATCGCCGGCGAGCGGAAGAACCGCTCGATCTCGGCGGGCGTCCGGGGATCTTTCCCTGGCGTCCATCTGAATTCGTTGTCCGGCACGACGAATGCGCCCGCCTTCCGCGCCGGCGAAACCGGGGGCGCCGGGCGGGCACCGGCCGGGCCGCCGAGTTTCACATGGCCCTGCAGCACGTCGCGCGCGGACGGCGTGAGAATGGCGTCGGCGGGAGCCGTCTCGCCCTTGCGGAGCAGCTCCTCAGCATCCTTGGCCGTGATGACTTTGCGCATGGTGGG
>JBAIXJ010000388.1:0-2156 GCA_037916645.1 Opitutales bacterium
GGACGAGATCCGCGCCGAAGCCCGCGGCATCAATGAATAACGCGCCGTCGCGGCTTCGGGGTCGCCGGGCCAAACGGCACTTGACTTGCCTGACTCGCGTTCTACGTTCGCCCTCCTTTCCGGCAACGGGGTGGTAGCTCAGCTGGTTAGAGCGTCTGCCTGTCACGCAGAAGGCCGCGGGTTCGAGTCCCGTCCATCCCGCCAGCCTCCGCCGAGCCTCCGGCTGGCAGGCCATCCTTCGGGCCCCGTGGGCCGGCCGGAAGTTGCGGTGGTATTTTGGAGTTTGCCCTCCGGACGCGCAGTGGAAGCATCACCGCGAGCGTGATGGACCGCAGGCCAGTCAGCATTCGGAATCTTGGAATGGCGGCCTTGGTTCTCGGCGCGACATTCGCCAGCTACCTGCCGGCGCTCTCGGGCGAATTCCTCTGGAACGACAGCGACTACGTGACGGCGCCGGCGTTGCGCTCGTGGGGCGGACTGGTCCGGATTTGGACGGATCTGGGGGCAACCGAGCAATATTATCCGCTCCTGCACAGCGCGTTTTGGATCCAGCACCGGCTGTTCGGCGATCATCCGCTCGGCTACCACCTCGTCACGCTGCTGCTGCATGCCGGTTCGGCGCTGCTGTTCGCGCTGGTGCTGCGGCGGCTGTTGGACCAGGGCACCGGGTCGACGGACACGGGACTGGCGGGGCGAGGATACCCCGGAGCGGAATGGCTGGCGGCCCTGTTGTTCGCGCTGCACCCGGTGCACGTCGAATCGGTGGCGTGGATCACCGAGCAGAAGAACACGCTCTCGCTGGTGTTCTACCTCGGGGCGGTGCTGCTCTACCTGCAGTTTGACGAGACACGGCGGCCGCGGCTCCATCTGGCGGCGCTGGCCCTGTTCGCGGCCTCGTTGGGCTGCAAGACCGTCACGGCGACCCTGCCCGCGGCGCTGCTGGTGATTCTCTGGTGGAAACGCGGACGGCTCTCGTGGCGGGCCGACTTCGTGCCGCTGCTGCCGTGGTTTGCGTTGGGCGCGGCGGCGGGCCTGTTCAGCAGCTGGGTCGAGCGGGAGTACGGCCACGCCTACGGAGCGGATTTTGCGCTGTCCGCGGCCGGGCGCGTGGTCGTCGCCGGCCGGGCCCTCTGGTTCTACGCCGCGCACCTGGTCTGGCCCTTCGGCCTGAACTTCGTTTACCCGCGGTGGACGGTTGATCCCGCGGTCTGGTGGCAGTGGCTCTTCCCGCTCGGGGCGATCGCCGTGGCGGCTGTGCTCTGGGTTCTGCGGCGGCGGGTCCGCGGACCCCTGGCGGCGTTCCTGCTGTTCGCCGGCTCGCTCTTCCCGGTGCTCGGCTTCGTCAATCTCTACGGAGCGCGTTTCTCCTGGGTGTGGGATCACTGGCAGTATCTCGCCGACCTGGCGCCGCTCGCGCTGATCGCGGCCGGATTGACCGCCGGCTGGCAACGCCTGGGACCGCGCTTCCGCGGCCCCGGGTGGATGGCCGGTGCGGCGCTCCCGGTGTTCCTTGGGGCGCTGACTTGGTCGCATGGCCGGATGTTTCACGATGATCCGACGCTCTATCGGGCGACGCTGGCGCGAAATCCCGACTGCCTGATGGCCCACTACAACCTGGCCGTCATCTGGGCGCGGACGCCGGGGCGGCTGAACGATGCCGTGGCCGAGTACGAGGCGGCATTGCGATTGAAGCCGGACTATGCGGAGGCGCACAACAATCTCGGCGACGTTTTTTTGAAGATGCCCGGGCGGCTCAATGATGCCGTCGCCCAGTACGAGGCGGTCCTGCGCCTCGATCCCCGCTCGGCCAAGGCGCACTACAACCTGGGAGTGGCTCTGTCGCGCGTACCCGGCCGGCTGAATGACGCGATCGCGCAGCTTGCGGAGGCGGTGCGGTTGAAGCCTGATTTCGCCGAAGCACGGGACAATCTCGGCGTCGCCCTTGCCCACGTGCCTGGACGGCTGGACGAGGCCGTGGCCCAGTTTCAGGAGGCCGTGCGCCTGCAGCCGGATTTCGCCGGCGCGCACAACAACCTGGGCCTGGCGCTGTCGCAGCTGCCGGGGCGCCAGGCCGAGGCGATCACGCAGTTTGAAACCGCGCTGCGCCTGAGACCGGATTTTGCGCCGGCGTGGTACAACCTCGGTGCGACGCGATT
>JBAIXJ010000389.1:0-5766 GCA_037916645.1 Opitutales bacterium
GTGTGTCGCCGTTCATGAGCCCGTCCAAACCCAGCTTGGATGACCTGCGCATCGAACGGGGCGCCCAACCGGACCGGCCGCCGCGGCTGCTTCTGGTCGCCGTGGCGGCGGGGATTGCCGTCGTCATTGCCGGCGTGTTCTGGTGGGCCACCCGGCCCAAGGCCGTCGAGGTGCGGACCGCTCTCGCGCGCGAGGCGCCCGTCACCGCCGCCGGCGAACGCACCGTGCTCAACGCCTCCGGCTATGTGACCGCCCGGCGCGCGGCCACCGTCTCCTCCAAGGTCACCGGCAAGGTCGCCGAGGTGCTCGTGGAGGAGGGGATGAAGGTGCAGGAGGGGCAGGTGCTCGCGCGGCTGGACGACACCAATGTCAAGGCCAGCCTGGATCTCGCCGAGGCCCAGGCGGCGTCGGCCCGGGCCGCCCTCGCGGAAACCCGCGTGCGGGTGCGCGAAGCGGCCCAGGACCTCCAGCGCCAGGTGGATCTCGCGAAGAACAAGGTGGCGCCGCAGGCCGACCTCGATCACGCCCAGGCCGCCGACGCGGCGCTGCGCGCCCGCCTCGGGCAGCAGGAGGCGGACGTCGCCGTTGCCGAGCGGACGGTCGCGGTCTGGCGGCAGCAGCTCGACGACACCGTGATTCGCGCCCCGTTCGCCGGCATCGCCACCTCCAAGGACGCCCAGCCCGGCGAGATGGTCTCCCCCGTGTCCGCGGGGGGCGGCTTCACGCGTACGGGCATCTGCACGGTCGTCGACATGAGCTCGCTCGAGATCGAGATCGACGTCAACGAGAGCTACATCAACCGGGTCGAGCCGGGCCAGTCCGTCGAGGCCACCCTGGACGCCTATCCCGACTGGAAGATCCCCTGCCACGTCATCGCCATCATTCCCACCGCCGATCGCGACAAATCCACCGTCAAGGTGCGGGTCGGATTCGAGAAACTCGACCCGCGCATCCTGCCGGAGATGGCGGTGAAGGTGGCGTTCCGGGAGGCGGCCGGCCCCGGCGCCGGCGCGGCGGCCCGGACGGTGCTCGTGCCGAAGGCGGCCGTGGGGCAGCACGACGGGCGCAGTGTGGTCTTTGTGGTGCGGGGCGGGCGCGCGGAGCGCCGCGCGGTTTCCGTCGCCGGCGCCGGCGCGGAGGACACCGAGATCGGCGCCGGTCTGGCCCCCGGCGAAACCGTCGTGCTCGACCCGCCGAAGGAATTGACCGATGGAGCCAGCGTGAAGGAGATTCAACCATGAGTGAACCAAGGCAGACCGGCGCCGACGGCGCGCTGGTGCACGTGGAGGGAGTCGAAAAGGTGTTCCACCGCGGCTCGGAGGACATTCATGTTCTCCGCGACCTGCATCTGCAGGTGCCGGCGGGTGAGTTCCTTGCCTTGATGGGGCCCTCCGGCTCGGGCAAGAGCACGCTGCTCAACTTGATCGGCGGCCTCGACCGTCCGACCAACGGGACGGTGCGGGTGGCGGGCGAGAGCGTGGACCAGCTCTCGGATCACCGGCTGGCCCTGTGGCGCGCGCGGCACATCGGGTTCGTCTTCCAGCTCTACAACCTCCTGCCGGTGCTCACCGCCGAGCGCAACGTCGAGCTGCCGCTGCTGCTCACGCACCTTTCCAAGCGGGAGCGCCGCCAGCATGTCGAGGCGGCGCTCGCGATGGTCGGCCTGTCGGCCCGCGCCAAACACTACCCGCGCACGCTCTCCGGCGGCGAGCAGCAGCGCGTGGGCATCGCCCGCGGCA
The DNA here is from genome assembly GCA_037916645.1 of Opitutales bacterium. Classification (GTDB taxonomy): domain Bacteria; phylum Verrucomicrobiota; class Verrucomicrobiia; order Opitutales; family Opitutaceae; genus Fen-1467. Next base: position 1,740 of record JBAIXJ010000389.1, read on the forward strand.
TCGTCACCGATCCGACACTGCTCCTGTGCGACGAGCCCACGGGCGACCTCGACCGGAAGTCCGGCGACGAGATTCTCAACCTCCTGCAGGCCCTCAACCGCGAGCACGGCAAGACCATCATCATGGTCACGCATGACCCGCACGCCTCCGCGCGGGCGTCGCGGACCGTCTACCTGAACAAGGGCCAGCTCACCAACGAGCCGGTGAAATGAAATTCCTGCACCTCGTCTGGAGCAACCTGCGGCGGAAGAAGGTCCGCACGCTGCTCACGTTGCTGTCGATCATCGTGGCCTTCGTGCTGTTCGGGCTGCTGTCGGCGATCAAACAGGCGCTCACGGGCGGCGTCACGATCGCGGGCGCGAACCGCCTGATCGTGCGGCACAAGGTGTCGATCATCCAGTTTCTGCCCTACAGCTACAAGGCCCGGATGGAACGAATCCCCGGCGTTTCGCTCGTCGCCGCCCAGACCTGGTTCGGCGGGATCTACCAGGATCCGAAGAACTTCTTCATGCAGTGCCCGGTCGAGCCCGAGGCGTTTCTGGAGATGTTCCCCGAGATGCTGCTGCCGGCGGACCAGAAGGCGGCGTGGTTGAAGACCCGGACCGGTGCCATCGTCGGCCGCACGACGGCGAAGCGCTTCGGCTGGAAGATCGGCGACAAGGTGCCGATCGTGTCCACGATCTGGGCCCAGACGGATGGGACCCGCCGGTGGATCTTCGACATTGTCGGGATCTTCGACGGCCGGGAAAAGAATACGGACACGACCCCGCTGTTCTTCCGCTACGATTATTTCGACGAGGTCCGGAACCAGGCCCAGACGTGGGGCCACGGGCAGGTCGGCTGGTACACGATCCGGGTCAAGGATCCGGGGGCGGCGGCGGAGGTCGCCAAGGCCGTGGACGCCGAGTTCGAAAACTCCTCAGCCGAGACCAAGACCGAGCCCGAGGGAGCGTTCGTGCAGGGCTGGGTGAATCAGATCGGCAACATCGCCCTGATCGTCTCGTCCATCCTCGGGGCGGTTTTCTTCACTATCCTGCTGGTGGCCGGCAACACCATGTCGCAGTCGGTGCGGGAGCGCATCGGCGAGCTGGGCGTGCTCAAGGCCATCGGCTTCACCAACGGGCAGATGCTGGCGCTGGTGCTGCTGGAGTCGTGCCTGCTGGCGGGGTTGGGCGGCGCCATCGGCCTGGGCCTGGCGTGGCTGTTCGCCGCGCGGGGGGACCCCACCCCCGGGTTCATGCCGCTGTTCTATTTCCCGGGGCGCGATCTGTTCCTGGGCCTCGGGGTCAGCCTGGCCCTCGGGCTGGTGACGGGATTCTTTCCCGCCCTGCAGGCCATGCGTCTGCGGGTGGCGGACGCGCTGAGGAGGATGTGACCATGGCCGGACCCATCAATTGGCTTTCGCAGGTCGCCTCGGTGACCAAGTTCGGGCTGTTGAGCGTTCCCCAGCGGCGGGGCTCGGTGGCCGCGGCAGTCTTCGGCATCGCCGGCGTCGTCGCCGTGCTTGTCGGCGTGTTCTCGATCGCCGCGGGCTTCCGGCGGGTGATGGCGGATTCCGGCGCGCCGGACGCCGCCATTGTGCTGCGCAGCGGCGCCGACAGCGAGATGGTCAGCGGGCTCTCGCGCGAGCAGACGCGGCTGATCGCGGATGCGCCGGGCCTGGCGCGCACCGCCACCGGCCCGCTGGCCTCGGCCGAACTCTTCGTCATCATCAACCTGCCGAAGAAATCGACCGGCACCGACGTGAACGTGCCGTTGCGCGGCGTCGAGGCCGCGGCGTTCCAAGTGCGCGACCGGCTGAAGATCGAGGAGGGCCGGGCGTTCGAATGGGGCAAGAACGAGGTGATCGCCGGGGTGGGCGCGGCCCGCGAGTTTGCCGGACTTCGGGTGGGCGATGTGATCAAGGTCGGCCGGTACGAATGGCCGGTGGTCGGAGTCTTTTCCGCGGGCGGCGGCACGGCGGAATCGGAGGTGTGGACCGACGCCAAGGTGCTGCAGGACGCCTACAACCGGGGCGACAGCTTTCAGTCCGTCTACGCCCGCCTGAACGCGCCGGCGGCGTTCGATCAGTTCAAGGACGCGCTCACGGCGGACCCGCGGCTAAACGTGAAAGTGGACCGGCAGGACGACTACTATGCCGAACAGTCGACGGGGGTGACCTCGCTGATCAACTATCTCGGCTACCCGATCGCCATCCTGATGGCGGTCGGCGCGATCTTTGGCGCGCTGAACACGATGTACAGTTCGGTGGCGGCGCGCACCCGGGAAATCGCGACGCTGCGCGCGCTGGGCTTCGGTCGCGGCGCGGTGATCGCGTCGATCATGCTCGAGTCGATCGCCCTCGCGCTGATCGGGGGCGGCCTTGGGGCGGTGGTGGCGTTCCTGGTTTTCAACGGCTTTCACGCCTCGACCATCAACTGGCAGAGCTTCAGTGCGCTCGCCTTTGCCTTCGCCGTCACGCCGGTCCTGCTGGCGGTGGGCATCGGAGTCGCGACGGTGATTGGCCTGCTGGGCGGGTTCCTGCCGGCGGTCCGGGCGGCGCGCCTGCCGATCGCGGCGGCGTTGCGGGAACTGTAGGCCGGCCGGGTCAGGGCGTCCGCCGGCGGCGGCGCCAGCTGGCGCCGGCGGCGACCAGCAGGCCCACCGCCAGGAGGCTGACCGTGCCGGGTTCGGGCCCCGCGGTGAAATTGAGCGAGACGCCGGTCGAGAGGTACTGCACGGAGAACGTGTACGGCGTGCCGAGGTAGCTTGCGGTGATCGTGTTGCCGGAAAGCGGGAGGCCGGCGAAGTAGCCCGTGAAATCGGTGCCGCCGGTGATGTTGATCAGGCTGTAGGTGGCGGCTGTGGGCGCGCCGAGGAGGGTGAGATTCAGCGCCAGCAGCCCGCTGCCAATGTCCACCACCCCGGGCGGATACTGGATCGCCAGCTGGTCGGCGGTGGCGCCGCCGAGCTCCATGTTCAGCGTGGCGGGGTTGGTGACGATGAGACTGCCGCTGGCAATCGTCAGCGTGCCGATGGAGTTGCCCGGGCTGACCGTGCCACCGGCGAGGGTGAGATTGCCGTAGATCGTACCCGAGCCCATGATCGTGCCGGTCGGCCCGTTGGTCAGGGCGCCGGTGTTGGCGTAGAAGGCGCCGCTTTGAATATTGATGGTGCCGGCGTTGGTCAGGGCCGACTGCAGGTTGGCGCTGCCGCCCGTGAGGTTGATGGAGGCGCCCGCCGGGTTGGCAAACGTGTATCCCGTGGCCGCGTTGCCCAGGTACAGGTAGGAGCCCGGGCCGACGTTGATGGTGCCCTGGTTGGTGAACGTGGGGGCGAAGAGGTAGCCGGTGCCGCTGGTATGATTGATCGTGCCCTGGTTGGTGATCGAGGCCCCGGTGTTGCCGGAATAGATCGCGACATCGCCGCTGGCGGTGGTGGCGGAATCCAGGGTCAGCGTGGTGTTGGCGCCGGTGTAGATGAGCGCGCCGGTGCCGAAGTTCAGCGCCTTGCCGGCGAGGGTGCTGTTCTCGTTCCAATAGATGGCGGCGGAGTTGCCGAGGGTGGCGTTGGCACCGGTAAACGCGGTGCCGTTGGTGAAGTAGACGCTCGCGGCGACGGGCAGGTTAAGGTCGCCGGTGTAGCTGACGTTGCTCAGTGTGCCGCTGGAGGACGTGAAGCTGAGCGCGCCGGCGCCGATCGTACCGTTGTCGATGGTCCCGCCGTAGAGTTCGAAGGGGCCGCCGGTCGGCGCCGGCAGCGTGGCCGCGGTGTTGTCGAGCGTGCCGTTGAGGTAGGCGTGCCCGCCGCCGGCGCCAAGCGCGACGTTGCCGAGACTGGCGGTGGTGTTGGCGCTCTGGAAAACAAGGGCGCCGCCGTTCCGGGCGGTGAGCGTGCCCTGGTTGTTGATGCTCTCGAGGTAAATGTTGGCGTTGGCGCCGTCCGCGGTGATCGAGCTGCCGCTGGCGTTGTTGATCGAGTAACCGCTGTAGTAGCCGACGTAGAGGTAGCTGCCCGGGCCGGCGGTGATGGAGCCTTGGTTGGTGAA
>JBAIXJ010000390.1:0-7746 GCA_037916645.1 Opitutales bacterium
CAGACCGACGCCTACGGCACCTTTTTGGCCTACGGTGACTGCCTGGTGCTGGTCACGCGGGTGACGACCGCCTCGAGCTCCAACGTACGGCAGATTCGCATCTATTACCGCACCACGGCAGACCCGAACCAGACGGCGCCGATCCGGTACTATGAAGGCAATGACTACGGCGCCTCCGGCACCGCGACCACCCTGCAGACGCTGCTCAACGCCATCGACCTGAATGGCCACCCCACCCTCAGCGGATCGCGGGAGATCGTGCAGCGGGCGCGCGGCCGCCTGATCGCCGGATCCACCACCGACTGCCGCCCCATCTTCTCGACCGAGGCGCCGACCGCGTCGCCTGCCAACGAATGTGTCTCCCTCAACGTCGAGATCATCAACGGCTCCAGCGTCAACAACCTCCTTTCGAGCAGTAGCTTCAACTACACCATCTCACCCCGCAAATAGCCGCCATGACCCCGCACCCAATCTTCAGGTTCCGCCGCCAAGGATCCGCCCTGCTCACCGTCATCTTCTTCGTCTTCATCATGGCGATGCTGACCGGCAGCATGCTCATCTACTCGGTGAGCGAGCGCCGCTCCAATGAGCGCGAGCGCCTCCTGCTGCGGGCCCGCAACATGGCGGAGAACGTTGCCATCTACGCTTCCGAGCAGCTCACGACCAAGCTCTACCGGGTGCGGAGCTTCAGCCCCATGGCGTTCATGACGGGGTCAAACCAGGTCTTTCTCCCGCCGGACGCGGTGACCACGACAAGTTTCTCGAGTCCTCCGGACGTCGAATGCCGCGCGGGCCTCACGTCCAGCACCGGCTACCAGTTCATCGATCCGAACGACCCCGCCAACGCCGGCAATCCCAACGCCGGCCTGCAGGTGAGCTACAGCACCGTGCCGATCGTCGCCAAGGCCACGATGCACCATCCCTCCATCGGCGCCCTCACCGCCTACGCCGAACAGGACCTCCAGGTGGCGATGATCCCGCTGTTCCAGTTCGCCGTGTTCTACAACATGGACATGGAGTTCGGCCCCGGGCCGAACATGACGATCAGCGGTCCCGTCCACACGAACGGCAACCTTATTGCGCGCATTCAGACGGGCTTCGCCAACACCCTGCGGTTCACCGATCGCGTCACCGCGGCCGGGGGCTTCTATGCCAACACCGCCCACAAGGGGCCCACGATCATGGCGGACGGCTCCGCCGACAGCGGCCCCGGCGGGTCCGGCCCCCTGTACTTTCGCAACCCCAGTGGCACCGAGACCAACATCAAGAGCGGCAGCACCTGGCGCGACCACGTGTTCAGCTCGGACCCGCCGCCGACAAAAAACGAGACCGCGACCAGCCTGAACCAGTTCAAGACCTTTGCCACCTCGACCTACAGCGGCAACCTGCGGACGAGCGTCCATGGCGTGACCGCGCTCGTGCTCCCCGACGTCGGCGGCTACAAGGAGACCGACGATCCGTCGACGCCGGAGGACGACCGCAAGAACGGGCGTCAGATCATCGAGGCGCCCGTACCCTCCGATTCTGCCACGCTCTCCCAGGTCAAGATCGGCCGCCGGGCCGGGCTCTACATCATCGTCAATCCGGACGATGAGACCCGCGTGGGCAAGCGGCCCGACGGGACAGACATCACGATGCTCCCCCGGTCGTACCGGTGTTTCCTGAACACGGTCAACGCCGACGATTCCCACACGATGCGCGAAGTCATCCTCCCCGGCCAGCCGAGCTACGGCTACGACGGCGCCAGCTCGATGTATCAAAACAACCTGCCCAACCGTTACACCGACAAGACCGCGATCGGTGTCAACCAGGTCCTGCGCATTCCCGCCAGCGGGCGCGCCTGCGACCAGCCCATGGCCGCCGGCCTGACGCCGGCGTCGCCGCACCTGCCCCCGGGCGGCGTCACCTTCTTTGTCGGCACGCCCTCCACGACGGGCTACAAGGCCACCTACGGCACGACGGGAAATCCCACCGATTCCAGCAATCCCTACCGGTATTTCGCGGACGCCTTCTTTTATGATCTCCGTCGGTCAAAGAATGCCAGCTATCCATCCAGCCGCAGCGCATCGAATCCATTCCAGCCACGTCTGCTCGCGAAGGTTGACTTTGACCTCACCCGCTTCCGCGTCGCTGTCGAGCGCACCTACAACGAGGCCGCCGCCAGCCCGGCCATCTACAACCCCAACGTGCCGAACGGCCCGGGCTGGACGTCGGCCAACTGGAGCAACTCCATTCTCAACAGCGCCGCGACCACTACCACCTACAATCTCGGCATCAACTACGGGACCATCACCGACTATTCGGGATTCCCCACCGCGACGCTGGCCGGTTACTTCGCCGATCCCTTCCGGATCTATTTCGCGCCGGGCGACCCCGCTGACACCCGGATCACGGACAATCCTTCGGTTTTCGCCGTGCACGGCTCCGACCTGAGCCCCCTGGGCGCCGCCTGCCCGTGGTATGACGGCGTGACGGTCTACATCCATTCGGTCGACGCCGAGAATCATGCGCTGGGCACCGGCACTGACCCCGCCCGCATCGATTCCGGCGTGCGCCTGTGGAACGGCCGCGGCCGGATCGTTTCCCTCACGACCACCGGCCGGACCGGGTTCGCCTTCTGCACCAACGACGCCGTGTACATCGTCGGCCACTTCAACGCCGACGGCACCATCGATTCCAGCGAAACCGACACCGGCACCGGCGCGCCCGACTACATCGGGGGCTACAGCGGCCGCTACCGCGAAGCCTCCGACGAGCGCCTGGCCTCGGTGATGGGCGACGCCCTCACCATCCTCTCGCAGCCCCTCTTCACGCATCCGTCGGGCACCACGTACTATCAAGCCTACGGTTGGGCCGATTCCGAAAGCGGCGCCCGGTGCGACGGGCGGTCGGGCTACAGTTCCTCCTGGGCGACCTCCAACCCGAGCTCCGGGAACACCACGGACGGCACCGATGCCTCCATCACCGCCGCCAGCGCCCCGAACCTCAGCGACACCGCCGACCATCCCGGCTCTGGGTCGGGCCGGACCTACAAGTTCCAGCCCAGCGTGACGGAGGTCTCCAGCTGCCTGCTGACCGGGATCGTGCCGACGACGGGCTCCCAGACGAGCGGCGGCGTCCACAATTTCCCGCGGCTGCAGGAGAGCTGGGGCTGGTCGAGCTGGTCGGGCGGCGCCGTCGCGCTGTACATCCGCGGATCGATGGTCGCCATGTTCCAGAGCCAGGTGGCCACCGAACCGTGGAGCATCCGCTACTACCAGGGCGCGATCCGCGCCTGGGGCCTGCATCAATCGCTGCGCGACGTCAACCATGACGTCCCCCTCGAGCCGATGGTGCTCAATGCCCAACGCATGCGCTACCGGGAGATCACTCCCGCCGACTACGCGGCGATGAAGACCACGATCGAAGCGCTCCCGCACTAGGCACGCGGCCCATCCCTGGCGCGACATCGGGAACGCTCCGATCGCCCCCGGACACGGGCGCGGATCCCGGCTTCCGGGCTCGCCGCCGCAGGAGGGGCGGGATAGAACCCGCGGCATGTCTCCCCGACCCCGCCTTCGCCGGGGCGTCCCGGCCCTGCTCCTTCTACCCCTTGCGGTCAGCCTCGGCGGGCCAGCGCCCTCCCCGGCGGCGCCGCCGCCGATCGTGGTGACGCCCGCGGCCGCCGCGCGGATCCGCTTCGCCGCACGCGAGATCCGGCGGTATGTCTACCTTCGCACCGGAGAACTGCTGACGATCACCGCGGCGGACGCCGCGCCCGCCGGAGGGGCCATCGTCCTGGCCAACGCCGGCGACCGGCTGGCCGTCGCGGAGTCGGGTTTCTCCGCTGTCCCGCCCCCGGACCCCGGCGCCTATGTCTTGCGCTCCACGGAGTTGGCCGGCTCCCGTCAGGTCTGGATCGTCGGTGCCGACGACCTCGGCACCCTGTACGGCGCGTACCGGTTCGCCGAAACGCTCGGCGTTCGATTCTACCTGCACGGCGACGTCGTGCCCGAGGAGCGGGTGCCCTTCCTCCTGCCGAGAATCGACGAGGTCGGCCGGCCGCTCTTTGCCCTCCGCGGCGTGCAGCCGTTCCACGACTTCGCCGAGGGGCCGGACTGGTGGAACGCCGACGACTATCGCGCCGTCCTCGGCCAGCTCGCGAAGCTGCGGATGAACTTTCTCGGGCTGCATACCTACCCCGAAGGCGACGTCGGTCCCGAACCCGGCGTGTGGATTGGGCTGCGCGGCGATTATGACGCCGCGGGCCGGGTGACCCGCAGCTACCCGGCTTCGTGGCACACCACCGGCCGGGGCGGGCACGATTGGTGGGGCTACGCGCCCATGCCGACGTCGGATTTCACCGGCGGCGCCGCCGACCTGTTCGACCGCGACGACTTTGGCGCCGACGTGATGCAGGGCCCGCCAATCCAGCGCCAGACTGAGCCTGATTCGAATGCCGTCTTCAACCGCACCGGTGACTTGTGGCGCAAGGTCTTCACCGAGGCCCGCCGCCTCGGCGTCAAGACCTGCATCGGCACCGAAACGCCGCTGACGATTCCGAAGGCCGTTGCCGACCGCCTCCGCGCCGCCGGGCGCAATCCGGATGACCCCGCGGTGCGCGAAGCGGTCTACGCCGCGATGTTCGAGCGCATCACCCGGACAGCGCGCCCGGACTATTACTGGCTGTGGACACCGGAGAATTGGACTTGGGAAGGAAATGATCCCCGGCAGTTTGCCGCGACCGCCGCCGACATTCGCGCCGCGCTCGGCGCCCTCGAGCAGCTCGGCCGACCGTTTACCCTGGCCACCTGCGGCTGGGTGCTTGGTCCGCAGAACGACCGGGCGGCGCTCGACGGCTTGCTGCCGCCTGATTCTCCGATGAGCTGCATCAACCAGTCCGTCGGCCACCAGCCGGTCGAGCGGCAGTTCGCCAACATCCGCGGTCGACCGAAATGGGCGATCCCGTGGTTCGAAAACGACGGCGAGCTGATCCAACCGCAGCTCTGGGCGGGGCGCATGCGCTTCGACGCCGCGGACGCGCTCCGCCTTGGCTGCACCGGGCTGATCGGCATCCATTGGCGCACCAAGATCATCGCTCCCAACGTGGCCGCCCTGGCTGACGCGGCGTGGGACCAGTCGTGGGTGCCGGCGTCGTTTGACCCGGCGCCGATTCCACCGCAGACAACGTCGGGGGCCGTGGGCGGCCACCCGGTGGCAGCTCCGCCGTTGCCGGATTCCGGTCCGGACGGCTTCATCTATGAAACCGTGCGCGAGGGGATGAGTCGGTATGACCTGCAGGTCCCAAGCGGCACGTTCGCGATCACAATGAGGTTTCGGGATCCGTCGAACGCTGCGCCGGGCCAGCGCGTGTTCACCGTCACGCTCGACGACCGTGTGGTCGCCGACCATCTCGATCTGGCGGTCGTTGCCGGCGCCGGGCGCACCCATAACGTGGCGGTCCGGGACCACCACGTGGCCAACGGCCGGATGCGCATCGGGTTTGACGCGGTGGCCGGCCAGCCCTGCATCGCCGCGATTGAAATCGCCGGCACAACCGATGTGGGCCAGGCCTCGTACCTGCGCCGGATCAATTGCGGCGGGCCGGCGCGGGACGGCTACGAGGCCGATATGCTGTCCGGATTCCCCCGGCCCGACGAAAGCCGGGCGATGGCGGTCGAGGCGTTCTACCGCGACTTCGGGGTGGCGCAGTTTGGTCCGGAGGCCGGGCCGCGTCTGGGCGCCATCTTCGCCCGCCTGGATGGCAAACTCCCCCAGACCGTCGAGTGGCTGGATGGTCCGGGCGGCATCACACGCCATCCGGAGGACTGGAGCGCGCTGGCGCCGCAGTATGCCTTCGTCGATGAATTCGCCGCGCTCCGCCCGGAGGTGCGCGGCGTCGCCAACCTGGAGCGTTTCGACTACTGGCTGCACCAGTTCCAGTTCTACCGCGAACTGGCGCACATCGGATGCCGGGCCGGCGCCTTCGATCGCGAGATGCGCGCCATCGCCGCCGAGACCGATCCCGACCGCCGGCAGGCGCGGGTGCGCGACGAGGCGCTCCCGGCCCGCCTCCAGTTGGCCCGGGAATGGTCCGCCCTGCTGGGCCTCGCCATCGCCGGCACGGACACGACCGCTGACCTCGGCATCCTTGCCAATCTCGAGCAGCACAACCGCCTCCACCTGCGGTTCCTCACCAAGCATGACGCGGAGCTGGAACGACTCCTCGGCGGGCCATTGCCGGCCGAGGCCAAGCCGTCCTCAGCCTATGCGGGCCCGCCGCGGATTATCGTGCCGACCGTCCGCACCGCGGCTGCCGCCGGCGAAGGTGTCACCGTGAAGGTCATCCTCGTGGGGGGTGAAACGCCGGCCGATCCCGCCATCTATTGGCGCCCGCTCGGAAGCGGCGCGTTTGCCAAAATCCCCCTGCACAACGTCGCCCGGCGGGTGTACCGGGGCGAGCTGCCGGCGCTCGGTGAATCCACTGCGGCAATTGAATACTACGTGCAGGCGGATTTCGGCAGTTCGTCCCTGCTCCGCTGGCCGGCTTCGGCACCGGCGCTGAATCAAACTGTCGTATGGTCGGACGACTAGGCCGCCCACGCCGGATCCGGTGGCTCCGGAGCCCGACGGGCCTTGCTAAATGACCCGAGACAGTTAAGAAGACCTATCCCCCGGCGCCGTCGTTCGTTTTCGGCGCGGACTGAGAATGAGTACCGACACCGCCAGACCGTCGCGCCCGGTTGCAGGCAAACCACTGCAGGTCAGCGACCGCGCCGAGATGCGCAACGTCTTGGAGGACGCCATTCAGCGGGCCGGCCGGCGGCAGCTGCGCATCCGGGTGCCGGGCGACGAGGGCCTGATGCAACGCATCCCCGGCTGCCACTACCACTTCAAGCCCGAGGTATTCCTGCAGATGCAGGGTCGGACGGAGTTTCGGTTCCCCAAGGAATCGATCGACCTCCGCCCGGGCGACCTTTGCATCGTCCCGCCGGGCGTGCCGCACGGGGAGCACGTCGAGGCCGAGCCCGACCGGCCGTTCCGCAACCTGGTGGCGGGATTCTATGGCACCACGCTGAGCCTGCATCTCGCGTACGAAGCCGCACCCCACAAACCGGACATCGAGGCGATCGAGTTTTTCGACCTTCCCAACGTCGAGGAGGTCGTCGGCCTGACCCAGAGCGTGATCGCCGCCTTCCGGCGCCAGGCGCCCGCCCGCGACCACGTGTTGCGCGGGCTCGTGACCGCGCTGCTCGGCATGTTCGAGAACGTCGTGGCCACGACGACCGACCCCCTGAATGCCGACTCCGGCAAGATCTTTCACGTCAAGTGGATCGTCCGCGAGCAGCTGTCCAACCCCGACCTCAGCGTCAAGACGATCGCCGAGCGGCTCCAGTGCTCGCCCGATTACCTGTCGCACCTCTTCCACAAGGCCACCGGCGAGAAGCTGATCCAGTACATCCACCGGATTCGGATCGAGGGCGCGCGCCTCGCGCTCGAGTCGACGCCGCTGCACATCTCGGAGATCGCCTTCGCGAGCGGCTTCGACGACGCGGGCTACTTCGCCCGCGTGTTCAAGAAGCACTGCGGCGAATCGCCGCTGGAGTTCCGGGCGCGCCTCGACCAACGCCGCTCCGGCCGGGAAGCCCAGCCGAAGACGATCTACTACGATCGCGTCGACTACAGCGCCGGCCAGCCCATGCCGCCCGGGGACGACGACGACGGCGGGGATTGAGCGCCGCGGGCAGCGTCAGCCGAAAGCCTCAG
>JBAIXJ010000391.1:0-2147 GCA_037916645.1 Opitutales bacterium
GCTCGATCTGGCGCCGTTGGCCGGCCTCCATGTCACCGCGCCGCCGCAGGCTGCTCCGGCGCCGGTAGAATCGCCCGCGCCGCCCCCGGCGCCCGCCTCCGAAACGGGTCCGCCGAAAACCCCCGCCGGATCCGGCTGACAATCCCGACCGGCGTCACGCGCACATCAGGAAATCCCCGCCCTCGACGTAGCCTCGCGCGGTGAGGCGGGCGCGAACGAGATCACGCGCCCCGCGGCTGCCCACGAAACCGAGCACGAACGCCCCGCCCCGCGGCGGCAGCTCCTCGGGCGCAATCACCGGACATCCCGCGACCGCGCGGCCGATCTTCCGCGGGTCGATGTCGATAAAGCCGGCGATCGCCACGCCATGGTCTTCCAGATGGGCCGCCCGTTTGCGCGTGAGCCGACCCGCGCCCCACACCAGAAGCGGCCGTCTCCGGGCGCCGGGGCGCGCCCGATCCGTCAATTCCCGCGCGATGTACTCCGCCTTCATCCGGTAGAACGCGTCCGGGGCATAGCGCGGATCGGAGCGGGACAGCCGCCCGGGCGAATCCACCCAGGTGAGGAGGACGTGCGGCACCTTGGCCATCCGCACCCCCGCCGCCGCCCAGCGCAGCCAGAGTTCGTAGTCTTCGGGAAAGTCGCCGGCGCGGTACGGGCCGAGGCGGCGGACCAGCTCCCGGCGGAACATGACCGAGGGATGGGCGAACGGCGATTCGACGAAACGGTTGAACGCGATCTCCTCCGGCGTGACGAGCGCGTTGAGCCAGTCCACGTGGAGCGCATACCCGCGTGCCGCCGCGCGGCTGCCCCCGAACTCGACGAGGCAGCCGGCCACCCCGATTCCGGGCCGCGCCGCGAGGAACCGTACCTGCTCCGCGAGGCGCTCCGGGTGCGATTCGTCGTCGGCGTCCATGCGCGCGATCAGCGCGCCGCGCGCCGCGGCCAGCCCGGCGTTGAGCGCGGCGACAATGCCGCCGTGGGCCTGCGCCAGGACACGCAACCGCGGCTCGGCCCGGCGCCACGCCTCCAGCTGCGCGCGCGATCCGTCGGTCGAACCGTCATCCACCGCGATGAGTTCCCAGTCGGCGAAGGTCTGCCGCCGGATGCTCGCCACCGCGCGCTCCAACACCGGCAGGGCATTGTAGACCGGAAGGACAACCGAGACGGCGGGGGCCGAGGGCGGACGGCTGGCAGGCACGCGCCACCCTTACCGCCCCCGGGCCGCCGGCGACAAGCTCACTTCGGGATCACGCCCTCCTGCTGCAGGTGCACGACCTTGGGACGAATGACAAAGGCGCAGTACCCCTGGTCGGGGTGCTTGGCGAAATAGTGCTGGTGGTAGTCTTCCGCCGGCCAGAACTTCTCGAGCGGCACGATCTCCGTGACGATCGGCCGGGACAGCTCGCGCTTGGCAGCGACCTTGGATTTCTCTGCCGCCGTCTTCTGCGCACCGTTCAAATAGAAGATGACCGAGCGGTACTGCGGCCCCTCGTCCGCGCCCTGCCGGTTGAGGCTCGTCGGGTCATGCGCGTTCCAGAAGACGTCCAGCAGGTGCTCATAGGAGACCTTGGCCGGATCAAACTCGATCTGCACCGCCTCGGCGTGGCCGGTCGTATGAGTGCAGACCTGCTCGTAGGTCGGGTTGGCCACTGAGCCCCCGGAGTAGCCGTTCACGACGGCGATCACGCCGGGCACGCGCTCGAAGACGGCCTCCATGCACCAGAAGCAGCCGCCGCCCAACACCGCGAATTCGGTTTTGTGTTCCATGGGTTCTTTCGGTTCGGGCGCAGCGGGGGCCGCACGCGTCAGGACGACCGCCGCCGCCAGCATCACGATGGTTCTCATCTCTCTTGGGAGACGAAAACCACGCCCCGCATTCCCGCAAGCGCGGGTCGCACCGGGGGGTAATATGCCTCACTCGGGACGCCCTGGGCCTTCCGCCTCGCCCGCAATCTCATTGAGGGCTGCCCGGTACTCCTCCAAATCGCGCGGCGAGAAGCAGACGAAGGTTACGGCGCGGGGCAGCGCGTGGCGTTGCAGGAACGCCATCGTGGTCCGCAACGCGATGCGGCACGCCCGCGCGATCGGATAGCCGTAGACGCCTGTGCTGATCGAGGGGAAGGCCACCGTGGCCAGCCCGTGTT
>JBAIXJ010000392.1:0-3885 GCA_037916645.1 Opitutales bacterium
TGAAGCCGTTCCACGGGATGTCGGTCAAAATCAGGTCGCGGGTGTTGTCCGCCGAATCGAGGCCGCGGACGCGGGTGTTGCCGTTGGGCCGCAGGAGATTCGTCGGCCCTTCCGCTGCGCCATCGATAAAGGTATTGCCGACGCCGGCGTAGTTGCCGTAGATGCCGCCGACCTCGGTGTTCGTCGTGTAGGGCAGCAGCGTCTGGTTGTCCTTCGCCTTCGTGTCCGTCAGGAACTGTTGCGTCACGACCTGAATGGATGAAGCCACATCCTTGAGGTCGGTGCGCGTGCGCGCGCCGGCGAGCGTGGCCGTGGCCTGATAGCCTTGGTCTTCCTCGGCGGTGACGACGAAGGGCGAAAGCACGACCGTTTCGTCCTGGTCGTCTTTGCGGGGAGCAGCCGAGTCGGTATCCGGCGTGGCTTGCGCCCGGAGCGAACCGGATGCAAGCGATAGTGCTGATAACATCGCCAGCACCAGGCGGGGTGGGGTCTTTTTCATGCGTTTGAGGTTTGGGTTGCTTGTGGTCGGGTCCGTCGGCGGCTGCCGGGTTAGGAGAATGAAGGCAGGACCGACGGAAAATCCGGGAAAGGCGGGCGGGGCTCGGACGGCGGAAGCACGGTCGCACCACCACCTTGCGCCCCGGCCCCGATCCGGGCCCTCGCGGACGCGCCGCGATCCGGCCCGGCGCATTCGCGCGAACGGCGCGGAGCATTTATCGCTAAATGTTGGAGACGCGAAGACACGGTCGGCTTCAGGTCGACTCAGTTGGCGTCCGGCGGGCCGTCATCCGCCCGCAGCGGACGCAGCTCGACGAACCACACGTCGTTCTCCCGCATTGGAAAGATGCGGACATACCGGCGCTCGGCTCCCACCTGCACCGTCTCCTCCAGCGCGGGCGTGCCGGAACACGCCTGCCGGAGCGACGCGACCTGGCCGCGCGTGAGTTGCGCGGGCGAGCCCAGGTCGCGCCACGCCGTCTGGACGTCATTGCTGCGATAGCCGACCTTGGTGGCGCTCAGGCGATAGGAACCCGGGGCGAGCCCCCGGAGGTCCAGCTCGGCGGTGCCCTTGGTCCGGGCCGGCTGGTCCTTCGTGTAGAACTCCTGGTCGATCACTGATGGGCCGGGATGCGTGATCGTGAAGTCCCAGAACAGCGCCTGCACCGCGCCGGCCGCGTTGCGGCAGACAAACGCGTCGGGATCCGGACAGGCGAGCTCCGTCGCCCCGAGCCGGTGGAGGAATGCGTAGGCGAAGAACGCCGGCTTCGCCAGGTCCTGGTAGTTGAGCAGGCCGAATCCGCCGTGAAACGGCGTCGGGCGCGGCCCCGCCTCCTCAAAGATGTCGGTGAAGGTCCAATAGGACATCGAATCCGCCGCCCGCCCGATATGCCGCATCTTGTCGAGAATGTACGCGGCGCCGACGTAGTGGTCGTGGATCGGATCCGCCGGCGTGTAGGAACTGCTCCATTCCGTGTAGTGCAGCGGCAGCTGGGGAAACGGCGAATGGTCGATGAGGTCGCGGACGCGCTTCACCCCGGCGGTGATGGCATTGCGGTCGGGCGAGAATACCGTCCCCGCACTCCCGTTTTCATCGAGATAACCGCTCATCGTGCCGTAACTGTGCGTGCTGACAAAATCGACCGGCACGTCACGCTCGGAACAGAACGCGAGCGTTTCGGGGATCCAGCCCTCGCCCGCGGTCGCCGGACCGCCGATGCGATAGGTCCGGTCGACCGACTTCACCGCCCGCGCCGTCGTCGCGTAGAGCTTGAAGTATTCGGCCCGCGCCCCGACGGACCATTCCTCATAGCTCTTGTGCTCCGGGTTTCCCATCCAGAAGCCGTCGAGGTTGGGTTCGTTCCAGACCTCGAAATACCACTGGCGCACCTCGTCGGCGCCGTAGCGCTCCGTGCAATGCCGGACAAAAGCCGCGACGAGTGCCTCCCACTTCGCATAGTCCTTCGGCGGCGTCACGTTGCCCCGCCACCAGAAGATCGTCTGCGACCCGCTCGCGAGCGCCGCCGGCATGAAGCCGAGCTCCACGAAGGGCTTCATCCCGATGGACTCGAGGAAATCGAAGAGCTCGTCGACATACTGCCAGTTGAAGACGGGGTGGCCCTGCCGGTCCTCCTGGTAGACGCCCATGTCGTCGCAAAACAGGCCGTGAAAGCGGACGTAGCGGAACCCGCAGGCGTCGTGCACTCGGCGCAATTGGCGCTGCCAGTCGGCGCGCAGTCCCTCGTTGGCCCGGCCCGCGCCGACGCAGAGCTCCGGCATGCGATTCGTCGGCCCGGCCACCCTGGCGAGATCGGCGGAAATGGACCGAACCGGAACCGCCGGGCGATCGGTTTCGGCATTCAAGGCCGCGGAGAAGGCCATCGCGGCGACGACCGCTCGGAGGAGCGATGGTTCAGCCCGCATGGCGATTCGGCACCATCGGGGGGCGGGTCCGGCGCGTGGAGCAGCGGTGCATTCGAGCGGCAGGAAGCATGGGAGGTCGGACACGACGGCGGCTGGGCGTCCCGGAGCGGACCGAACACAAACGAGATCGCTAGGGGTAAGCCTTCACCTCGACGTGAAGCGGCCCGAGGCTATCAGAGATTCCTTTCGGGCGCCTGTCCTAGGAACATAGGACTGGCCGCGCGCGAACGTGTATCGACGCCTTCGACGCGTCGCTCCATGCAGATAGGTGGCGCCGCCGCATCGATCTCTTCATCATGGCAAGAACCGGTTACTCCGCAGCTCCGACAAAACCGGCGCGACTCATCTGCGTCCTGGCGTCAGCCTTTGGTGCCTGGTGCGCCCAAGCCTCGACACCCCCTCCGGAATCCGCTCGCGTCTCCATCGATTATGCCCCGGTCCAATGGGTTGCGCCGGGCGATTCCGCCGCGGTCGTGGTTGAGAAGGCGGCGAAGGTCCTGCCTCGCCCCAACCAGTCAGCGTGGATGCGCTACGAGCGGACTTTCTTCCTGCATTTTGGACCCAACACCTTTCGCGGCGTCGAATGGGGCGACGGTCGCGAGAACCCGTCGATCTTCAATCCGAGCGCGCTCGACGCGCGCCAGTGGATCGCCGCGGTGAAGCGTGCCGGCGGCAACCTCCTGATTCTCGTCTGCAAACATCACGACGGACTCTGCCTGTGGCCCACGCGCTACACCTCCCACTCGGTCGCCTCCAGCCCCTGGCGCAACGGCCAGGGCGACCTCGTGCGCGAAGTCGCGGCCGCGGCGCACGCCCAGGGTCTGAAACTCGGCATCTACCTTTCGCCCGCCGATCTTTATCAGCTGCGCACCAATCCGGCGAACCCCGCCGGCTTTTATGGCGACGGCAGCCGCCAGCAGCAGTCGACGATTCCCACCGATCCCGCTAGTTTTCGCACCGACCCGGCACGCGGCCGCGCTCTCCCGCCGGGAGGCACCAGCTACCGCTACGTCGTCGACGACTACAACCGCTATTTCCTCAACCAACTCTACGAGCTGCTCACCGAATACGGTCCGATCGCCGACGTCTGGTTCGACGGCGCCAATCCCGACCCGAGCGTCCCGGAAACCTACGACTACGCCGCATGGTATGACCTCATCCGACACCTCCAGCCCGACGCCGTGATCTCGGTCAAGGGCCCCGACGTCCGCTGGGTCGGCAACGAGGGCGGCTACGGCCGCGCCACCGAATGGAGCGTGCTCCCGCTTTTACAGCCGCCCGACCAATTCACCTGGCCGGATTTGCAGGCCAACGATCTCGGCAGCCGCGCCCGACTCACCGCCGGTTCCTACCTCTGGTGGTATCCCGCCGAGGTGAACACCCCCATCCTCAACGGTTGGTTCTGGTCGCCGACCAAGCGCACCAAGAGCCCCGCCGAACTCGTCGACTACTACTACCGCTCCG
>JBAIXJ010000393.1:0-3275 GCA_037916645.1 Opitutales bacterium
TATCCCTGCGCCGGCAGGATCTCCTCGGCGCGCTTCACCAGCGAGAGGAATTCGCCGCGGTAGCCGCCGGCATCCGAGCCCGTGCCCTCCTCCGCCCAATGGAGCACCGAGTCCAGCGTGGCCGTGCCCTTGTGCGGCGAATCGCGCAACACCAGGCCGAACCCCGCCACGGCGGTGGCGAACTTGAAATCCGTACTCGCGGCCGCGAAGGATTCGCCCCCGTCCACCAGCGGGAACTCCAGCAGCTTGCTCTTGTCGCCGTCGGGGGTCTTGTAGCGGACCTTCACCGTCAGGAGTTCGTCGTTCGGTCTTGAGTCTTGGGTCTTGGGTTTTGAGTCCGCTGGCTGCTGGTATTTCAACGCGTCGACCGTCGACTCGGGCTTCCACTCCACGCCCACCGGGACGATCTCGTAGAGCGCGGTCACGGCGTGTCCGGCGCCGATGTCGCCCGCGTCGACCTTGTCGTTGTTGAAGTCCTCCTTCTGGAGCAGGCGGTCCTCGTAGCCGAGGAGCCGGTAGGCCTGCACCCGCGCCGGATTGAACTCCACCTGCACCTTCACGTCCTTGGCGATGGTGGCGAGCGCGCCGTTGACCTGTTCGCCGAGCACCCGGCGGGCCTCGCGGGCCGAGTCGAGGTAGGCGTAGACGCCGTTGCCCCGGTCAGCGAGCTGCTCGAGGGTGGCGTCCTTGAAGTTGCCCTGGCCGACGCCCAGCGCCGTCAGAAACACTCCGCTCTTCGCCTTGGCCTCGATCAACCGCACCAGGTCGCCGCGGTCGGTCACGCCCAGGTTGAAATCGCCGTCGGTGGCGAGGATGACGCGGTTGATCCCGCCCGCGATGAAATTGGCCTTGGCCACGTCGTAGGCGAGCTGGATGCCCATGGCGCCATTGGTGCGGCCCTCGGCCTGCAGGCGGTCGATCGCCCCGAGGATCTCCGCGCGGTGGCTCGCGGGCGTCGAGGCCAGCGCCAGTCCCGAGGTGCCGGCGTAGGTCACAAGGGCCACGCGGTCGTCGGGCTTCAGCTTTTCGACCAGCGTGCGCATCGCCTCCTTCACCAGCGGGAGCTTGTCGGGGTCGGCCATCGAGCCCGACACGTCGAGCAGGAAGACGAGGTTGGCGGCGGGGCGCCCGGCTGCGGACACCTCGCGGCCCTTCAGGCCGATGCGGACCAGCCGGTGGGTCGGCGCCCACGGGGCGGACGCGACCTCGAGCGAAGCGGCGATCGGATCCGGGTCGGCCGGCTTCGGCGCGGCGTAGCCGTAGGTGAAATAGTTGACCAGCTCCTCGATGCGCACCGCGTCGCGCGGCGGACGCTGCCCGCCCTGCAGAAAGCGGCGGACGTTGCTGTAGCTGGCGGTGTCGACATCGACCCCGAAGGTCGAGAGCGGATTCTGGGCCGCGGCGAGGAAGTCGTTGTCCGCGATGTAATCGTACGCCTCGGTGTTGAACGGCGGGGCGGCCGGCGGAGCCGGACGCCGGAGGAATATCCCGTTAACCACGGCCGGTTCACGCGCCGCCGCGCCCCTCCCGACTGTCGCAGCCATGCGACTTTCGGCCAGCGTGGACGCGGCCGCGTAGCCACCCTCGGCGCTGGCGTCCGCCTTTACGGTGGAGGGCTGCGTCGCTGCGACCTGCCGCTCTTCCGCCGGCGAGGGCGGGAGCGTCGCGAGCGCCGCACCCGGCGCGGCCTCGGCCCCGGGGGCGGTCGCGGGAGGAGGCGTCGGCGTCGTCACCGGCGCCAACGGCGCGGCGGCTTCGTCGCGGGCCGCCGCCTGCTCCGCGGTCGGCGGCGCGCTCGGAACCACCGTCCCGTAATCCGGCGGCGCGCCGGCGGCATCCTTCGGAAACACGATGGTGACCGGCGAGCCGGGCTGCGCCGGCGCGGCCGGGGCGGCAACGGCCTTCCTGGCGCCCGGCTCCTGCTTCGTGAGCACCGCGACGTTTTGCGCGGCCTCCGGTCGCACCTGGGGCCATTCGCGCAGGGTGAACATCGCGACCAGGCACGCCGCCGCCGCCAACCCGGCGACCGCCCAATAGGGAAAGCGGAAGATTCGGGCCGGGCGCACGGTGTGATAGGTCGTGACGGGCAGCGGGTGCGACGGTTCCGGCAGGGGCTCGGCCTCGAGCGCGGCGGTCAGGCGGCCGGCCGTGGCGCGGATCTCGTCCACGGCGGCCTGCAGCGCGGGATCGGCCGCCACGGCGGCGGCCACCCGGGTATTCTCGTCGCCCTCCAGTTCGCCCAACGCGTAGGCGGTCAGACGGGGATCATCGGCGGTAATCTTGAAATCGTTCATTGCGGATTCCTCGTTGCTTTCGGTGCCATCGGTCGGCGCCTGCCCGGCATGCTCCTCTTCGCTCCCGCGCTCATTTCGCCTCCGCCAGCCAGTCCCGGCGCAGCGTCTGGATGGCCGTGTGGATCAGAAAACCCACGTTGCCCACCGACAGCGAGGTGATGCGGCTGATCTCCTTGTAGCTGAAGCCGCTTTGGAACTTGAGCCGGATGACCTCCTGCTGGTTGGGCGGCAGGTGGTCGATCAGGCGCAGGATCGCGGCGTGCGTCTCCTCGGCCTCCAGGGCGGTGCCGGGACGCGGCTCGGCGGCCACCACGCGTTCGGCGGCGCCCTCGGCAAAGCGGGTCATGCGGCCCTCCTTGCGGTTGCAGTCGAACGCCCGGTTGCGGCACACCGTGTAGAGCCACTCGGCCAGATGCCCCTCGACCGCCGCGGCCGGCTGGGCGAGGAGGCGGACAAACGTGTCCTGGACGACGTCGCGGGCGCGATCGGGATCGCCCACGAGGCGCGTGGCATAGCGCAGCAGCGGAGCCTGGTACTGCTCAACGGCGGAGCGCACAAAGACATCATTTTCATGGGCGCGGTCGGACGGTGTCGGGACCGGATTCACTGGCAGTTGACTGCTCATACCACGCACCAACAGCGCATTTCTTAGGCGATGGCTTTGCGCCCAAGGTTTTGGCGGCGCGGGGAACGGACGGCGACCGCAAAAACGACCCTTGGCGAACCCAACCCCCTGTGCTTCATTCCGCCCCTGTGACGCCCATCCGCCGGCCCATCGCCCTCCGCCTCAGATCACTCCGGTGCGGCAAGCTGGCTTCCGTCCTCCCGCCTTCGCCCGGGCGCTTCGGCGCGGCAAGCTGGCTTCTGGCCTCCGCCCTGCTGCTCCCGGGCTGCGCCCGCCGCGAAACGCCGGTCGAAGCCGGCATCCGCGACCAAGTGCTGCACCTCGCCAACGGCTCCGAGCCGCGCGATCTCGATCCC
>JBAIXJ010000394.1:0-2458 GCA_037916645.1 Opitutales bacterium
GCGGGAGCGACGCGGCGCTCGAGCAGAGCGAGGTGATCCTGATGAACGACCGGATCGACAACTTTCTCGCGGCCGAGCGGCTGAGCCGGCGGGCGCGGACGATCATCCGGCAGAATGTGGCGGTCGCGCTCGGCGTCGTCGTCATCATGGTGCTCGCCGCCGGCGCCGGCATCGTGCCGCTGACCGTCGGCGTCTTCGCCCACGAGGGCAGCACAGTCGTCGTGTGCCTCAACAGCCTGCGGCTGCTGCTGGGTCGGAACGCGTAGCTTGCGCTGTCGCGATACTGAGGTGGAACCCGCCGTCCCGGCGGGTTCTTGTCAACTTTAGGTCTTGCCCCGTCTCTGCGAGATTTGCAGATCGGAGAAATGGCAGAAAACGGCGAAGGCCGCGTGTTCCCCGGGCGGCTGCATCATGCAATACCTGCATGGGTCAGGCCGGGGGCGTCGTACCACGTCCGAGTGCGAATCAGTGCCGCCACTCGCCCGAGCCTGACGGCCGATTCCGTCGCCGTGTCACTTCTTGCCGCCGTGGAGAATTACCACGCGCGCGGAAGGTGGTTCTGTCACGTCTTTCTGCTAATGCCCGACCATGCTCAC
Source organism: Opitutales bacterium (assembly GCA_037916645.1). Classification (GTDB taxonomy): domain Bacteria; phylum Verrucomicrobiota; class Verrucomicrobiia; order Opitutales; family Opitutaceae; genus Fen-1467. The sequence continues at coordinate 597 of JBAIXJ010000394.1, forward strand.
GCTTTGCTGTCCTTCCCGAGAGACGAGCGGATGAGCCGCCTGGTTGGCGAGTGGAAGGCCTATGCCGCCCGCGCTCTGGGTATTCAGTGGCAGCCGGATTTCTTCGACCATCGCATTCGGACCGGTCGCGAATTCCGCGAGACGATGGACTACATTCGTCGCAATCCTGTGGCCAAGAGGTATTGCCAGACCCCCGAAGATTGGCCTTGGTTCTGGATGCCGAAATGACCGGGTGCTTGTCGGCCGCAGATTAGCCCGCCGGGACGGCGGGCTCCACCCACGGCGGGCTCCACCCGCTTATTCCGAAATCCAGACCATGTCCCCCGTGCGGATTTCCTCAAAAAGCTCCACGAGGTCGAGATTGCGCATCCAGATGCAGCCGGAGCTCTGGGGCCGGCCGATCCGTTCCTCGTGGTTGGTGCCGTGGACGTAGATGTAGCGGTCGTGGGAGTCGACGTCGCCCCCCTGGTTCACGCCCGGCTCGAGGCCGCGCAGCCACAAGATCCGGGTGGTCACGAAGTTCTCCCGGTTCTCCTCCTCGCTGAACTCGCTGACATGCCGGCCCGTGGGCACCCGGGACTTGAAGACCATGCCGGGCGGCTGGCCGTGGCCCACTTTCTCGGCGATCTCGTGCAGCCCAAGTGGCGTGCCCAGCGAGCCTTTCACGTTTGACGGGGGGCGGAGCGAGGTCGAGACGACGAAGGCCCGGACCAGTTCGCCTCCGCGGAAGAATTGCATAGTCTGCGAGGCGACATGCACCGCCAGCAGCTGGTTTGCGGGCTTGATTCCCAGCGCGGCGCACTTTTGGATGACCTGTTTCGTCGGAGAAATCACCGTGAAGAACCACCCATATCGAGTCGGGATCGTCGGGGCCACCGGAGCCGTCGGTCAAGAGTTGTTTCGGCTGCTGCTGGACCGCAATTTCCCCATGGCCGAGTTGAGGCTGTTCGCCTCGGCGCGGTCGGCGGGCAAGGTCATCGAGCGGGGCGGCCGGAAATTCACGGTGGCGGAGGCGAAGCCGGAGATCTTCGATGAGCTCGACGTGGCGTTCTTCAGCGCGGGCGGGCCGGTGACCCGCGCGCTCGCGCCGGCGGCGGTCAAGGCCGGCTGCCTCGTCCTCGACAAGAGTTCCGCGTTCCGCATGGACCCGGCGGTGCCGCTGGTCGTGCCGGAGATCAATCCGCAGGCGCTGCGCCGGCACCAGGGCATCATCGCGAGCCCGAACTGCTCCACCGCGGTGGCGCTCATGGGACTGTATCCGCTGCACCGGGCCTTCGGTCTCAAGCGCTACTTTGTCGCGACCTACCAGTCGGTGTCCGGCACCGGGGCCGCGGCCGTGGTCGAGCTCGACGCGCAGATGCGCGCCTGGGCCCGCGGCGAGCCGCTGCCGCGGAAGGTCTACCCGCACCAGATCGCATTCAACGTCCTGCCCCACATCGACTCGTTCGCGGCGAACGCCTACACCGGCGAGGAGAACAAGATGCTCGCCGAGAGCCGCAAGATTCTCGAGCTGCCCGATCTCCGGGTGTCGGCGACGTGCGTGCGGGTCCCGGTGGTCCGGGCCCACTCGATGGCGATCAACGCCGAGTTCGAGCGGCCGGTGGATCTCGCCGCGGCGCGCGCGGCCATCGCGGCGTTCCCCGGGGCCGAGCTGATCGACGAACCCGCGGCCTGCCGCTATCCGACGCCCCTGGCCTACAGCGAGCAGGCGAAGTGCGGCGTCGGCCGGCTGCGCATCGACACGGGCTTTGACAACGGCCTCGCGTTCTGGGTGAGCGGCGACAACCTGTGGAAAGGCGCCGCGCTCAACTCCATCCAGATCGCCGAGCTGATGCACCGCGAAGGCCTGCTCAAGGCGAAGA
>JBAIXJ010000395.1:0-10681 GCA_037916645.1 Opitutales bacterium
GTGGGCGGGCCGGTCCTGCAGGTCTCGGAATATCCCGACTGGGCCGCGGTGGTCGCCTGGGGCCGCCCGCTCTATCCGCTCGACGCGCCGCTGCCCCAGGAACTCCTCGACTTCGCCGAAACGATCCGCGCCCTGCCGCCCGGTCCGCGCGCCGCCGCCGCCCTCCACAAGATCCAGGACGACGTGCGCTATCTGAGCCTGTCGCTGGGTGAATCCAGCCACCGGCCGCATCCGCCGGCCGAGGTGTTCGCGCACCGCTTCGGCGACTGCAAGGACAAGGCGCTGCTGCTGGCCTGCCTGCTGCGGCGGCTCGACCTCGACGCCGCGCCCGCCCTCGTGGACGCCGGCGCCGGGCGCGACCTCGACCGCCGGCTGCCCTCGCCGCTGCTCTTCGACCATGTGATCGTGCATCTGCGCCTCGACGGGCGCGAGTACTGGCTGGACCCGACCGACTCCTACCAGGCCGGGGAACTGGATCAGCATGCGCTCGCGCCGCACGGCTGGGCGCTGCCGCTGCGGGACGACGTGCGCGCACTCGTGCCGGTCATCCCCCCGGAGGGCGGCCGCCGCTGGATGCAGCGGATCGAGACCTACACCTGCAAGGGTCTGACCCAGCCGGTCGAACTGGCGGTCCGCACCATCTACCGCGGCTACTACGCCGAGGGGCTGCGCTCCCACCTGGCCGGCCTGGCGGCCGACCGCTTCGCCACCGAGCGCATCAACCGCTACGTGCGGTACCTCCCGGCGATCAAGCAGGTCGCCCCGCCCCGCTGGACGGACGCCCGCGAGCGCAACGAGATCGTGGTCGAGGAATCCTACTCCATCCCCGACTACTGGACGTTCGACTCCGCGCAGCGCCGCTACTCCTGCGAGATCAACCCCTACCTGCTCTTTGACTTCGTCGAAAAGATCGCGGATCCGGTCCGCCGGATGCCGCTGGCCGTCACGCACCCGACGGAACTCACGAGCACGATCATCTTCCATCTGCCGGAGAGCTGGAACGTCAAGCCCGAGACCACGCACGACGCCACCCCCGCCTTCACCCTCGATTTCGAGGTCAAGTACGCGGACAACGAGATCCGCCTCGACTACAAGTACCGCACCACCGCCGACCACGTGGCGGCGGACCGGGTGCCCGAGTATGCGCAGGCGATCGGCCGCGTCCGCGACGCCCTCGGCTACCGCCTGACCTACACCCTGCCCGCCAAACAGCTGGACCGGCCGGCCGGCAAGGCGTCGGCGACCGACGCATTGAACTGGTCGATCGTCCTCGTCGCGTTGCTCTCCTTCGGGTTCGCCGGCGCTGCGGCGTTCCAGATCTATCGCTGGCGGTCGTCCGACGCGCTCCCGCCCAGGCTGCCGACGCGGCCGGATCTCAACGGGCTGCGGGGCTGGCTCATCCTGGTGGGCATCGGCCTCGGGATCGGCCTGGTCCGCGCGCTGGTGACCTACCGCGGCTTCCTCCTGCCGGTGCTGAACCTGGAAACCTGGAACGCCTGCACGGTGCCCGGCGCCTCCCGGTATCACCCGCTGTACGCGCCGCTCATTCTCGCGGAGGTGGTGTTCAACACCATGCAGCCGGTGTGCCTCGCGCTGGCGCTGGGCTTGTACTTTTCCCGCAAGCGCGCCTTCCCCTGGGTCATGATCGCGTTGCTGGGCGGCACCGCGCTGTTCAATCTCGGCGATACGATCGTCGCCGCCCAGCTGCCCACCAGCTCGGCCACCCCCGATGTCGAGGGGCCGATCCGGGCCGCGGGGGCCCTCGTGGCCGCGGCGGTCTGGATCCCATACTACCGCATCTCGAAGCGCGTTCAGGCGACCTTCCTGCGGTAGGGCGGCCCGGCCGCCGCGCCGCGCTTTTTGGGTGTTTTTGGCCCGCGATGCCGCCATAACAACGCCGTGATCGACTGGCGCCACTGGCACAACGAGCCGTTTCTGGTCGGCGGCCTGATCTTCCTTGGCTGGCTCTACGCCGTCCTCACCGGGCCCCTGCGGGCGCGGCTCGAACCCGGAGCGCCTTTTCCCCGGGGCCGGGCGGTCATGTTCTTCGCGGCGCTGCTGATCTTCTACCTCGCGGTCGGGTCGCCGTTTGACCAGCTGAGCGAACGTTTCCTGCTCAGCGCGCATATGGTGCAACACCAGCTGCTCATGTACCCGTCGGCCGTGCTGTTCCTGCTCGGCCTGCCCGAGTGGGCCGTGCGGCCGGTCACATCGATCCGTTCCCTCCGCCGCGTCGGGTGGTTTTTCACCCGCCCGCTCGTCACCGGCACCATCTTCGTCGTCACGTTCTCCGTCTGGCACCTTCCCGCGCTGTACGACTGGACCCTGAACGACAAGGTCGTCCACGTCCTCGAGCACCTGATGTTCTTCGGCGCCGCCCTGCTCTACTGGTGGCCGCTGTACAGCCCGTCGCGCGAGTTTCCGCCGATCAGCTATCCGGGCCAGATGCTGTACCTCGTGCTCGTGGCGATCGGCATGACGCCGGTGTTCGCGTTCATCACCTTCTCCAGCGGTGTCCTGTACCCCACCTACGAGTATGCGCCGCGGATCATCCCCAACTTCAGCCCGGCGGACGATCAGCTCCTCGCCGGCGTGATCATGAAGCTGGTCGGCATGGCGGTGGCGCTGCTCGCGTTCGGCGTGAGCTTCTTCCGCTGGTATCGGGCCTCGGAGGCCTCGCGTCACCACGTGTGAGCGGCCGGTCCGGGCAGTCGTGAGGGACTGATCTGCGCCGCCCGCCGATCACGCGCAAGCCCCGCGGACTCAGCACGATGGCCGGCGCCCCGACCGGGGAACAACCCGGGGGTGCCCGGTACTAATCCCCCGGCCTCCGCCGGCGGGCCGATGCCATGAAGAAGTACCTCTGGGTTTTCGCTTTCCTGCTCGGAATTGCCGTCGTCGGGGTCTGGCGGACACAACAACCTCCCGGCCCTGAATCGGCGCCGCCATCGGCAAAACCCGCCGCCACCCAATGGGCGTCGGCCGGCGTTCCAGGCCCCTCCCGATCCGCGCCGACACCACCTGCTCCCGCGCCTGCCGCGGTCCCGCCGCCCAATGCCGAGGTGCTGCACTCGGATCTAACGGAGGTGCTGCCCGGGCTGACCGCGCCGACCGGCGACTGGCGTTCTTTCGCCCCGGCGCGCCTCACCGTGCGGCCGATTCCCGGGGTGGCGATCGAGTTCGCCGCCCAGCGCGTGACCTCCGACGGCCGGCACACCATCTGGGTCGGCACCAACGGGACGCCGGGCGTGACGATGGTGGCGTCCGGCACCACGGACCGCTGGGACGCCGTGATCACGGTCCCCGAGGCGCTGGAATACGACCTCCACATCAGCGCCGCGGGCGTCACCGTGGAAAAGAAGGATTTTGGCGCGGACCTATGCAAGCCCGCCGGCCCCGCCGCGGATAGCCTCGCGACCGCGATGCTGACTTCGTCCGCGGCCACCCCGGCGCCGGCCGCCGAGGCCGCCCCCGTGTACACGGCTGATGTGCTCATTCTCTACACGACGGCGGCCGGGAATTCGCTCGGGGGCGCCAGCGGGGTCGACAACGACGTGTCGGCGTTGATCGCGAACGCCAACAATTACCTGGCACAAAGCCAGGTCGACGATCTCCAGTGGCGCCTCGTCGGCGCGGTCGAGGCGACGGGGTACACCGAGACCGGGAACCTCACGACGGACCTGAACAACCTTGAATCGCGGAGCACGGCGCTCGGCGCGTTCGCCGCCCAGCAACGCAACGCCTACGGCGCCGACCAGGTCATGTTGGTCGTAAACAGCTCCACGGACGGATTCGCCGGCATCGCCGAGACGCCGGGCAGCCTGTCCGTGATGGTTCGCGCGGGTTCGGCGGGCACGCTGGCGCACGAACTCGCCCACAATTTCAACTGCCACCACGACCGGCTGACGGACAATGCGCCGGACAACGACGGCGAGTACTACTATGGATACCGCTACACGGATACCTCCGGTCGCGATGTCGGCACGATCATGTCTTACGCCGCCTACCGCGTGCCGTATTTTTCCAATCCGAACCTCACCTATCAGGGCCATGTGCTCGGCCTGGCGCCCAGCGATCCGAAGGCCGCGGACAATTCCCTTACGCTGGAGCAGAACGCGTCGATCGTCGCCAACTACCGGACCCCGGTCGTCACCAGCGCGCCGGTGATCACCGGCCAGCCCATGTCCGTCACCATCACCGCGGGACAGCCGTTCATGCTCTCCGTCACCGCCACCGGCGGCAATCTGACCTACCAGTGGGCCCACGCCGGCATGAACATCCCGACGGCAACCGGCGCCAGCTATTCGGTCAGCAGCAGCACGACGGCTGACGCCGGCAGCTACACGGTGACCGTGAGCAATTCGTTCGGGAGCGTGCAAAGCACCGCGGCGACAGTCACGGTCAACACGGCGGCGCCGGCGATGACCCCGGCGCCCTCCGGATCCGGTTCGGGCGGCGGAGGAGGCTCCTTTGATCCTTGGCTCGCGCTGGCGTTGCTGGCCGTGCTGGCGGGGGCGTGGCTGGCGGGCCGGTCAACGCCGCCGATGCTCGTCAGAAGGGTGCCGGCTGATAGCTCACGAAGGCCACCTGCTTGCTGTCCGGGGACCACGACGGGACGTTGATCGTGCCCTGGCCGCCAAACAAAGTGGCCAGGGTTTGTATCGTCCCACCGCCCGCCGGCATCAGGCGCAGCGCCACGTCCTTGTCCGGCGGATGGCCCTTCACGTTCCCGGGGAATGACAGGAACACGAGCCACTTTCCGTCCGGCGATGGGTGTGCGAACCAGTTGTTGAGTTCGTCGTTCGTGACCTGCTCCTGATCGCTGCCGTCGGGCCGCATCCGCCAGATCTGCATCCGGCCGGTTCGGTCCGAGTTGAAATAGATGTACCGTCCGTCGGGCGAGTACTCCGGCCCATCGTCGAGCCCGGCGGCGGTGGTCAGGCGCCGTTCCTCGCCGCCCGCGGCCGGGATGGTATAGACGTCAAACTCGCCACCGCGCTCCGCGCAGTACGCGAGCGTACCGCCGTCCGGCGACCACCCGTGCCAGTAGGACGGCCCCAGAGGCGTGACCTGCCGCGGCGCGCCGCCAGCGACGGGCAGGACATAGATGCGGGACCGGTGATCGCCCGTCTGGTCGCTGATGGCGAGCTGGGTGCCGTCGGGCGAGATGCCGTGATCATTGTTGCAGTTCACCGCGGAGCCGGTGTCGACGGCCTCGGGCGCACCTCCGCCGTCCGCCGGCAGCCGGTAGAGGCGGCCCTCGCGGTTGAAGATCAGGAACCGGCCGTCCCGCGACCAGTTGGGCGCCTCGATGCGGCCGTCCGTGTGATAGACGACGCGCCGGTCGCGCGAGTCGAGGCTCAACACCTCGAGGGCGCTCTGGGCGCCGGACGGCGGGCTGCCCGGACGCGGCGCGGGCGCCAGGTCGACGTTGGCAAACACGGCCTTCTCGAGGGCGTTATTGTCATGCGCGCAAACGGCCAGCCCCACATAGAACGGCTCCGTGAACGCCAGGCGGAGGGAGCCGCCGGCCGATTGCAGCGGCGCGCCGGCGGCGGCCACGGAGATCGACACGTAGGCGCCGCGCTTCTCGATGCGGACGCGGACGGGGCCCGCCACGTTGGATTGGATCTCGTGGGTCGGGGCTCCCGGCGCCTCCCGATATTGCAGCGAAGTCAGTCCGTTCCCGTGCAGCGCCGCATCCACGTACGGCGAATCGGGGTCAAGCGTCTGGCGGATCACCAGACAGGCCTTGCGGTGGGCATTCCCGCCCGACCCGAGAAAGTGGATGTCCGCGGCGAGGGTCACGTCGCCCCCGGCCTGCGTCCACACGAAGTGAAACGCGTCGTGCCCGCCCCACATGTTCTCGCCGCCGCCGGCGACCAGATAGGTGCCTGCGGCCGGGTCGAACTCGACCGACCCGGGGTGCAGCACCGGGCCGATGTCGCCCTGGTTGGTGAAAATGCCGAACGCGGGAGCCGCGCCAAGCCCCGGCGTGAACGCGGCCGGCAGCGCGGCAGAAACCACGGCGAGAAGAATCGACCGGACGGATCTCATGGCGAAAAGGAAGGTTTTGCGGACCAGAGAAAAAAAAGGGCGGACCAGCGTCCGCCCGCAAGAAACAAGTTCGAGGCAGCCTTCCGCCTTCACTTCGGCAGCAGATCGTCGATCGAGTCGCTTTCCGAATTGACGTCGGCAAACAGCCACGTCGACAGGTAGCGCTCACTGCTCGACGGGATGATGGCGACGATCATCTTGCCTTTGTTCTCCGGCCGCTTGGCCACCTGGAGGGCGGCCCAGACGGCGGCGCCGGAGGAGATGCCGATCGGAATCCCGTCCTGCGTGTTCACCTGCTTGGAGATGGGGCCGGAGTCGGCCTCCTTCACGCGGATGACCTCGTCGTAGACCTTGGTGTTGAGCACGGCCGGCACGAAGCCGGCGCCCAGTCCCTGCAGCTTGTGCGGGCCGGGCTGGCCGCCGGAGAGCACCGGCGAAGCGTCGGGCTCGACCGCGACGAGCTTCAGCGAGGCCTTGCGGGGCTTGAGCACCTCGCCGATCCCGGTGATCGTCCCGCCCGTGCCGATGCCGGACACGATGATGTCGACCTTGCCGTCGGTGTCGCGCCAGATCTCCTCCGCCGTGGTCTTGCGATGGATCTCCGGATTCGAGGGATTGGCGAACTGCTGCATGATGACACTGTTCGGGATCTGCTTGTTCAGCTCCTCGGCCTTCGCCATCGCGCCCTTCATGCCCTTGGCCCCCTCGGTGAGCACGAGCCGGGCGCCGAGGATCTTGAGCAGCTTGCGGCGCTCCATGCTCATGGTCTCCGGCATGGTGAGGATGATCCGCAGCCCGCGGGCCGCGGCCACGAACGCGAGCGCGATGCCCGTGTTGCCGCTGGTGGCCTCGATCAACACCGTCTGCTGGTTGATCCGGCCCGCCTTGAGCGCGTCGTCGATCATGGCGGCGCCGATGCGGTCCTTGACGCTGCTCAGCGGATTGAAGAACTCGAGTTTCAGCAGCACATCCGCCACCGCGCCGTGCGCCTTGGCCGTGCGGTTCAAGCGGACCAGCGGAGTGTTGCCGATCGTTTCGGTGATGTCGTTGTATATCTTGCCCATGTGATTGGAGGATGGGATATTGAGGTCTTAAGTGATTAAGTTAACCCAAATACCTGCCTTTTCAATATCCAAGGCAAATCGCCAGGGCGCCCGGGCCGTGTGTCTTACGGCGTGGCGCCGGTGCCCCACCGGCGATGGAGAAACCGCTCCCACGGGGAGAAGAGCACCCGGTCCGCCAGCAGGCCGATGAGGATGATGATGATCATGATTCCGATCACCTGGTCCATGGCGTTCAGTTCGCGTCCGTAGTGCAGCAGGTGCCCGAGGCCGAGGCCGGTGAGAATGGTGACGTAGATCTCCGCTGCCATCAGCGAGCGCCACGCAAACGCCCAGCCCTGCTTCATGCCGCTGACAATGAACGGCAGCGCGGCCGGCAGGATTACCTTCAGCCAGACGTGCAGCCAGCGGGAACCCATCGTGCGCGCCGCCCGCACGTAGATCGGGTTGACATTGCGCACCCCGGCCTGGGTCGCGAGCACGACCGACCACAGCGTCCCCATGACAACCACGAAAAGCATCGCCGCCTCGGTCTGGCCAAACCACAGCAGGGCCAGCGGAACCCAGCACACGCTCGGCAACCCCTGCAGCCCCAGCGCGAGCACCCCCAGCGTGTCGCGGACCGGCCGGAAGCGCGCGGTGACCAGGCCCAGCGGCAACCCCAGACCCAGGCCGATGACATAGCCCGCCAGCAGGCGTTTCAAGGTGACGCCGATCGCCAGGAACAGCTGCCACTGGTTGTCGTTCGGCGCGCCAGCCGTTCCGGGCATGAACGTGTTTTGCCACAGGTAATAGGCCACCGCGCCCGGCGACGGCACCAGCACGGGGGACCAGATCCGGCGCCAGTAGACGATCTGCCAGACTGCGATCAGGAGGGCGAAGAAAACCAGGGCCGTCAGGGTGCGTTTCATGATTCCACCTCCGTGGTGTGCAGGTGCCCCTTCAGGGCGCGCATGATTTCCGTCGAGTGCTCGGCCAGGTCGACGCTGTTGATGTCGCGCGGGCGGGCCAGCGGGATCTTGAATTCCTCCCGGATGCGGCCGGGATGGGGCGAAAACAGCACGACGCGGTCACCCAGGCAGGCCGCCTCGCGCACATTGTGCGTGACGAAGACGATGGTCTTGCGGCGCTCCTGCCAGATCCGCTGGAGATCGCCGTACAACTGCTCGCGGGTGAGCGCGTCGAGCGCCGCAAACGGCTCGTCCATGAGCAGCACCCGGGGATTGGGCGCCAGGGCGCGCGCCAGCGCGACCCGCTGTTTCATCCCGCCGGAGAGCTCGTGGATGTTGGCGTGCCGGAATTTGGTCAACCCCACCAGCTGCAAGTAGTAGTCCGCCACCTCCCGCCGCTCCGCGTCGTTCAGTCCGGGCTTGAGCCGCAGCCCGAAGAGGACATTGCCGAGCACGTCCAGCCACGGGAAGAGGGCGGACTCCTGGAACATCACCATGCGGTCGCGCCCCGGGCCGCGGATGGGCCCGCCGTCTGTCAGAACGCGGCCCTCGTCGGGATTCTCCAGCCCCGCGATGATGTTCAGGAGGGTCGATTTCCCGCAGCCGCTGGGACCGACGAGACAGACGAATTCGCCCTCGTTGACCAGCAGGGTGATGCGGTCGAGCGCATGCACGCGCACCCGCTCGGTCTGGAAGGTCTTCGAGACGTTCTCCACCGCCAGCTTGGCGCTGGGTGTGACGGCGAGTTCCTGCTGCAGGGTCATGGTTTGCCGGAGAAAAGCCGGTCCAGCGGGATCGCGTCGCGGAGAAAACCCGCGGCCTGGGCGTCGGCGACGAGCCCGGCCATCTGGGCGGGCTCGAGTCTGCCCGTGAGATGCAGACGGCGCCAAGCGGCGGCCACGAGGGCGGGCGATACCTCGCGCCCGAGGGTGGCGCTCAACCCGGCCCGCACCTGCGCTTGCGCCTCCGATTCGTGGTCCTGAATCCACGCGGTGAGCTCGACGTGCGCGTCGCGGAATCTCGCCGCCAGGTCGGGGTGCTCGCGGAGAAACCGGACGCTGGAGACCAGCAGCGTGATCACGGCGTCGCCCTGCTCGAGGTACACCCGGCCGCCGGCCTCCGCCACGAGGCGGGACACCCAAGGTTCGACGGTCCAGACAGCGTCGACCTGTCCCGAGGTCAGCGCGCCCAGCTGGTCGGGATTGGCCGTGGGAATGACCAGGACGTCGCCGCCGGTCTGCGTCACCTTGAAGCCCTGCTTCTTCAGCCACGCCCGCGCCGCCACGTCCTGGGTGTTCCCGAACTGGGGCGTCGCCACCCGCTTTCCGCGGAAATCGGCCGGGGTCTTGATCGTCCCGTCGCCCCGCACGACCAGCGCCGCCCCGCCCTCCATCGCCCCGGCGAGGACACGGATCTCGTCGCCCTGGGACCGGATGTAGGCGTTGAGGGACGGATTCGGCCCGACATACGTCAGGTCGATCGAGCCGGCGAAAATCGCCTCCATCGCGCTCGGCCCGGCATTGAACGGATACCATTCGATCGCGACGTCGGGGCCGAGCCGCGACTCGAACCAGCCGTGGCCCTCCCGGCTGGTCTGGCAGCCGATCACCCCCTGGGCGTGGGTCACATTGGGAAAATAGCCGACGCGAATGACGGTCCTCTCGGCACGCACCAGCGCCGGGCACAGGAGAAACAGGAGAAGGAATCTGAGCCTCATGATGGGAAAGCTCCGACGAAACTAGAATGACAGCTGAAATCGCGTTATGAGCGCCTCTTCGTCCTGCCGCAGGACGGGCGTGGTGGAGGTCGACGGCGCCGCGGAGTTGAAGTCGAATCTAGTCTGGTAGTAGTCGACCGAAATCTTCACCGGACGGCTGAGATACCAGTTCAGCCCCAAGCCGAACGACGTCGCCGCGTCGGCGCTGGCCGCCGGATCGGCGAGCAGGGGAAATGCGCGGTCGTCGATCTTCAGGCCGGCAAAACGCCCGACCACCTCCCACGCGCCCCAGGCGCCGTTCTGCCAATTGAACGGCTGGTGTGGAATAACTCCCGCGGCCGAAGACTTCTCGCCTGTGAGCACGTAACCCGCGGCGACCTGCCAGGCTTTGTTTCGCACCTCGATCTTGGCCGCCCCGGGGGCGGGACGGACGTTGACCGTGGACACGGCGTACTCACCGATCACGCGTAAGGGCCCGTGGAGGTACTCGGCCTGCGGCGAGACGCGCCAAGTCTGACCGTCCGCGACCGCCGCGGCCCGGTATTTGAAAAACGTCTGCTGGCCATCGGTCTTGTAGCCGGCGGGCAGGGCCGAGATCGATTTCGAGCGCCCGAGACTGCCGGCCACGCCGAAGGCGAGGCCTTGCAACGCTGAGTCCGCGTCATCCCGGAACGGCTGATAAAACACGCGCCCGACCAGGTCCTTGTCGTTGTCGAAGTCCGCGTTCGTCGAGCTGGCGCCGTCGGCGACGCCGTTGAACACGCCGGCAGCGTAGGTCACCGCGCCGTTCGCGGCGGTGCCTCCGAGCTGCACGCCGACGTCGCGGTTCGGCACCAGGCTGCTGACGAGCGAACGCTCGTTGAAAAAGGTCCACGAGTCCGACTGCAACAGCTCGA
>JBAIXJ010000396.1:0-4031 GCA_037916645.1 Opitutales bacterium
TGGAGCTCCACGACGTGATGCGCCGGCACCATCCGCGTGTAGCTCGGGTGGAACTGCCGCTCGAGCCCCTCGCCCAGCAGGTGCCGGTAGATCGCGTCGATCCGGTCGGACACGATCAGGGCGGGACCCTCGCGGCGCTTCGCGAGGAAGTAGCGCATCGGCCGGTCGAGCGAGCGCGCCATCCGCACGCGTTTGCCCTCGCGGGCGACGAGGGCAAAGGAGCCGTCGATCGCGAGGACCGACTCGGCGGTGCCGTGCAGGATGCGCTCCCGCGCCTCCTCCACGCACAGGTTGCGCAGGCGTTGGGTGGCCGGATCAATCAAGTCGACGAGTCGTTCGATGTAGTCGTCCATGGCAGAAGCGGGGAAGGGGTGATGATCACCGGAGCCGCCGGAGCGGATCGCGAGCCGGAAGCCGCCGAAATTCGGACCGGAACCCAAGCCCTCGTCGCCTCGAACGCAATGCGAAACGCCGCGGCCCCGACCATGCAATCGCCGGCCCCGCGACTGGCCCCGCATTTGCGGCGGTTCACCCCATTTCCGTCTTCGATCGAGCCGCCGCGCGCTAGGCTCGCCGCTCTCCCGCTTCCGGCGCACCATCGTGCACGCCCGTGCTCTTCCCGCCCCAACGTCGCCTCGGCCCGCGCGAGCGACTCGCCATCGCCGCCCGTCTCCGGGGCGGCGGTCATTGCCGGCAATGACGATTGTCCCGCCACGCTCCTTGGCTTAACGGAGGATTATGTCCAAGCGCCTGATCTGGGTCGGCGGTGTCGTGTTCGCGCTCGCGGTCGTGGCAGGGCTCGTCTGGCTCCGCCGGCCGGCGGCCGGATCCGCGGAGTTCACGCGGCTGATGACGCGCGGCAACGGCCTGCTGGAGAAAGGCGACGCGGCCGCCGCGATCGGCGCCTACACCGCCGCCCTCCGGCTCTCGCCGGAGAGCACCGATGTCCGGCTCAACCTCGCCAACGCCTGCCTGCTCGCCGGGCGGCCCGCGGACGCGGCGCAGATGTGCCGGCAGGTGCTCGAGCTCCAGGCGAACAGCGCCGCCGCGTACTACCTGCTCGGCTGCGCGCTCCTCCGCCAGAACCAGCCGGAGCCGGCCGCGGAGGCGTTCCAGCAGTCGTGGAAGATCGACCCCGCGGTCCCGGCGCTCGATTTCCAGACGGGCATGGCGCAGCAGGAGCTCGGGCAGATCCCTGACGCGATCCGCGATTTTGAGGGCGTGATCCGGGCTGAGCCGGACCATCCGTCGGCACATTTCCAGCTCAGCCAGCTCTACCGGCGGGCGGGCCGGGCCGACGACGCCGCGCGCGAGCTGGCCGCGCACCAGCAGATCCTGGCGCGGCGCAACGGCGCTCCCGTCACCGTGGCGGACCTCGAGCGCTGCCAGTACACGCGGCCGCTGGCGCCCTTCCTCCTGGGTCAGCCGGACCCGCGCGGCATTCCCGTCCGGTTCGCGGACGACACCGCCGCGGCGTTCGGCGCGCTGGCGGCCGCCGGCCGCGGCCCGCTGGCGGTCATTGACTACGATCACGACGGACGCCCCAGCCTCTTCGCGCGGGAGGGCACCGGCGCCTTCGTCCTCCTCGACAACCGCGGCGGCCATTTCGCCGCGCTCGGCCGACCGCTGCGCGCGCCCGCCGCCGCCGGCTACCGGACCACTCTCGTCGGTGATCTGGACAACGACGGTTTCGACGACGTGATCGTGCTCGGCGAGCAGGACACGCGGGTGTTCCGGTTCTATGCGCACGGCCAGGTCCGCGATGCGACCCGCGCGGCGGGCCTTGAGGGCGTGAAGGCGGAGGCCGGACTGCTGGCCGACCTCGATTTCACCGGCAACCTGTCCCTGATCGTCGTGCAACCGGCCGGGGCCGGCCTCGGCCTCTACCGCAACCTCGGCAACTTCTTTTTCGACGGCAGCTGGAGTGAATCCGGCCTGGAGAAGTCGATCCCCCGCGCCACGCAGGTGCTCACCGACGACTGGAACAACGAAGGCCTGCCCGGGGTGTTCGTGGCGCGGGCCGACGCCCCGCCGTTGTTTTTTGCGAAGAAACGGGCCGCGGCATTCGCGGCGGACAATCTGACCGCCGGCTGGCCCGCCGGCGCGGTGCTCGACACGGGCGACCTCGACAATGACCTCCGCCCGGAGGCGGTGATCGCGACGGGCGCCGCGATCGAAATCGTCGGTCGCGACCCAACCCGGAGGCAGCGCCTGGCGCTGAACGGATTCCCGGTCGCGGGCCTCGTGCTGACCGACTACGACAACGACGGCTGGCTCGACCTCTTCGCCTACGGTCCCGCCGGCGTGCGGGCCTGGCGCAACGGCGGACACGCCGGATTCACTGACGTCACGAAGGAGCTCGGGCTGGACGGCGTCGGCCCCGTCGAGGGGATGGTCGCCGCCGACTTCGACGGCGACGGCGACATCGATCTGGTGACGTACTCGGCTGCGGGTCTGCGCTTCTGGCGGAACGACGGCGGCAACCGGAACCTGCAGCTCAAGCTGCGCCTCGCCGGCAACCGCTCCAACACCAGCACGCTCGGCGTCCGCGTCGAGGTAATGGCGGGCGACTGGCGCACGAGCCGCACGGTCCGGCGGAATCCGCTGGAAATCGGCGTCGGCCAGCACCGGCAGCTCGACGCCCTCAAGGTGCACTGGTTCGATCTTTCCACGGCGCAGGTCGACGTGCCGGTCGGGCCGGAGATGCTGACCGTGACCGAGCCCACGCTGCCGACCGGCTCCTGCCCGTACCTCTACGCCTGGGACGGACACGGGTTCAGGTTCGTGACCGACATCCTCGGCGCCTCCCCGCTCGGCCTGCCGATGAACGAGAAACGCTACGTGCCGGCCGATGCCGAGGAGTTGCTGGCGCTCGGCGACGCCACCGCGTTCCCGCCGCGGAACGGCGCCTTCGAAATCCGCATCACCGATGAACTGCGCGAGGTGCTCTACCTCGATGAGGCCCACCTCATCGCCGTCGACCACCCGCCGGGCACGCTCGTCTGCCCGACGAGCAAGATGCGCCCCGCCCCGCCGTTCCCGCCGCACGAGCTCTGGACCCTGCGTCCGCTCGGCCCGCCCCGGCACGCGGTGCGCAGCGACGGCCTGGACGTCACCGCCGCCCTGGCCCGGGTCGACCAGCAGATGGTCGCGCCCATCCGGCTGCGCCGGCCGCAGCTGCGCGGCCTGGCCGAGCCGTTCTCCGTCACGCTCGACTTCGGCCCGCTTCCGGTGGAGCGCCCGCTGGTGCTGGCGCTGACCGGCTGGATCCGTTTCGGCGGCGGGATGGCCAACGTCGCCAGCTCGATCGACCCGACGGTGCCGTTCCCCTTCCCTGTGCTCGAGGCGGAGGGCGCGGACGGCGCCTGGCAGAAAGTCGACGTCGACGTCGGCACGCCCGCCGGGAAGACCAAGACCATCCTCGTCGACCTGGACCACAAGCTGCCCGCCGGGACACAACGGCTCCGGCTGTCCACCGCCTACGAGATCTACTGGGATTGCGCCCTGCTGTGCGAGAAGGCCGGCGCCGCGGACACCCACGAGTACCGCCTGGAGCCCGCGCGCACCGATCTGCACGGGCGCGGCTACGGCCGCTTCGCCGATCTGCCGCCGTCGCTGCCCCTGACCCCGATCTACACCGACGTCTCACCGACGCCGCCGTGGGACCGCACACCTTCCGGCTGGTTCACGCGCTACGGCCCGGTCGACGACCTTGTGGCGCGGCGCGATGACCGCCTCGTGCTGCTCGCCGGCGGCGACGAGCTGGCCCTGTCGTTCGACGCCGCGCGGCTGCCGCCGCCGGCGCCGAGCATGGTGCGCGACTTCTTCCTGCACGTGGTCGGCTGGGACAAGGACGCCGACTTCCACGTCGGCGAAGGCTGGCGCCTCGAGCCCCTGCCCTTCCAAGGGATGGACGACCAGGCCTACGGCCACGAGCCGCGGCCGAGCCGCATCGACGATGCGTGGGTCAAGGAATACAACACGCGCTGGGTTGGCCCGGTCGTGGTGAGCCCGGGCGGCAAGGTGCGCCC
>JBAIXJ010000397.1:0-2983 GCA_037916645.1 Opitutales bacterium
ATGGCGTTCCAGCGGAAGTCGATGCCTGGGGCGAGGACCAACCGGTCGTAACCGAGAGCCGTCCCCTCCGCGAGACGCACCTGCCGCCCCTGCGGGTCGATCGCCACCGCCTCGGAATGGATGACGCCCACGCCCTCCGCGCGGAGCGTTTCGTAACCGAAGCGCTGGCCCCGGATGTCCCGCAGGCCGGCGATCACGGTGTTGCTGAACGGACAGGCGGTGAACGTCGCGTCGGGCTCGACCAGGGTCACGTCGATGCGCGGCGCCAGCCGCCGCAGGAACCGCGCGCACGTGGCCCCCCCGAACCCGCCGCCCACCACCACGACGCGGCCTGCGCTCTGCGCGGTTGCACGCCGCGGCACCAGCGGCGCGGCCAACGCGGCGGCAGCCAGCCCCAGGAATCGGCGGCGTGTGGTTGTGGTCGGCGACACGGGCCTACTTGAGCACACGGAAGTACGCCGCCAGTTGCCGAATCTCATCCTCCGTGAACCCCTTGGCGATGCGGTCCATGACGGTCGCCGGCCGCTTTCCGGTCCGGAAACCCTGCATCGCCTCGATGAAGACCGCCTCCGGGAGGCCGCGGATCTTCGGAATCGCCGTGCTCAGCCGGTCGCTACTCGTGTGACAACCGGAGCAGGAAGCGGCCAGGACCTGAGGATCCGCCGCGCGCGCCTGCGGCGACACCAGCGCGAGGCCCGTCGTGATGGCAAGTCCGCCGAGGAACGCCAGCCACCGCCGCCGTCCCATGGCACATCCCTTCCGGCGCCGCGACGCCCGCTTGATGCGGGCCCCCGCTCGATCACGCTTTCCGCAGGTCATGGTTCTTGAGCGGAAGGGAGCGGACGCGCTTCCCGGTGGCGGCGAAGACGGCATTGCACACGGCCGGGAACAGGGGAGGCGTAAACGGCTCGCCGACCCCTCCCCAGAAACCGCCGGTGGGAACCGGATAGACTTCCACCGTCGGCATCTCGTCGATGTGGAGCATCTCATAGTCCCCGAAGTTGCTCTGCTCGACCCGCCCCGCCTTGATGGTGATCTCCCCGTATAGCGCCGCCGTCAGCGCGTACACGATGGAGCTTTCGGCCTGCGCGCTGACCGTGGCGGGGTTCACCACATACCCGGGATCGATGGCGGCGACCACGCGGCGCACGCGCACCTCGCCTTTCGGGCCTACCGACACCTCGGCAACCTCCGCGCAGTGGCTGCCGTAAGATTCGTTGAGGGCGATCCCGCGGAACACGCCGGCGGGAAGCGGCTGGCCCCAGCCGGCCTTCTGCGCCGCGGTATCCAGCACGTTGAGCTCCCTCGCCTTCCCGGTCAGCAACCGCCGGCGGTACTGGTAGGGATCCTGGCCCGCGGCGTGGGCCATCTCGTCCAGGAAGCACTCCTTGAAGAACGCGTTCTGGGTATGGTTGACGGACCGCCAGAACCCGACCGGGACGTGCGTGTTGCGCATGGCGTACTCGACCCGGAGGTTCGGGACGCCGTACGGCAGATCGTGGAGCCCTTCCAGGAAATTGAGATCGAGCCCGTTCGCGACCCGCTGCGGGGCGAGGCCGGCGATGATCGACTGTCCCGCGACGCGCAGCAGCCAGGCGGTCGGCATGCCCGAGCCGTCGAGCCCGGCGGTCAGTTTCGCCAGACTCACCGGCCGGTAATGGTCGTGCTGGATATCCTCCTCGCGGGTCCACAGGAGCTTCACCGGTTTCCCCATCGCCTTGGCGATCGTCGCCGCTTGCCGCGTGAAGTCCTGCGTGGCCCCGCGCCGGCCGAAGCCGCCGCCCAGGAAGGTGACGTGCACCTCCCCCTTGGTCGCCGGCATCCCCAGCGCCTCGGCGGCGGCGGCCAGCGTCGCCTCGGCGTTCTGCGTGGGCGCCCAGATCTCGAAGCGATCGGCGCTGACGCGGGCCGTGCAGTTCATGGGCTCCATCGTGGCATGCGCCAGGAAGGGCGCGAAGTACTCGGCCTCGACCACCTTGGCGGCCATGCCGAGGGCGGCCCGCACATCGCCGTCGTTCCGGGCCACCGCGACGTCCTTCGCCCTGAGGCCCTCGCGCAGGAAGGCCAGGATGTCGGCGTTGTTGACCTTGGCGTTTCCGCCTTCGTCCCACGTCACGGACATCGCCTCCACCGCCTGCTTGGCCTGCCACCACGATTCCGCCACCACGGCGACCGCATTGGGGAGCGGAACGACCTGCCGAACGCCTTTCCGGCCCCGCACCGACCCTTCGTCGTAGCTCTTGAGGCTGCCACCAAATACCGGGCACTGGCGGATGGCCGCGTAGAGCATGTCGGGCAGTCGCACGTCCGCGCCGAAGACGGGTTTCCCGAGCACCTTGTCCGGCGTGTCGAACCGGTTCACGGGCTTGCCGATGAGTTTCCATTGGGTCGGCGGTTTGAGGGCGACCGACTTGGGCGGCGTGAGGCGCGCAGCCCCCTCGGCCACGGCGCCGAAGGTGACGGTGCGCCCGCTCGGCTGGTGCGTGATCACGCTGTTGGCCGCGCGGCACTCCGAGGCCGGCACGCTCCACCGCTGGGCGGCGGCGGCGATCAACATCTCGCGCGCCGCGGCGCCGGCCTGGCGGAGAAACTCGTGCGAGCTGCGGATGGACCGGCTGCCGCCCGTCGAGAACGTCACGTAGACCCGGTTGCGCCGCAGATGCTCGGCGACCGAGGCGTACTCCGCCTTGACCTTGTTCCAATCGCATTCGAGCTCCTCGGCCACCAGCATGGGCAGGGCGGTGAAGCTGCCCTGGCCCATCTCCGACCGGGCGACGCGGATCCTCACGGTGTCATCGGGCTCGATCACGATCCAGGCATTGATCTCGGCGGCCTCCGCGGCGACAGCGCCGTTCCCCGAGGGCAAGTGGAAGCCGAGCCAGAGGCCGCCGCCGACGGCCCCGATGCCAACCAGGAAGGACCGGCGGCTGATCGCTGTCACCTGCGCTGTGCTCTGCGCCATGTTCGTCCCCTCCCTAGGCCT
>JBAIXJ010000398.1:0-2326 GCA_037916645.1 Opitutales bacterium
CGCCCCACCCGCGGCCCAGGCCACCCTGCCGCCGCCGCAGCCTGCGGCGCAGGCGCCCGCTCCCAAGACCGAGGATGCCCAGGCGAAGGCTGAGGCCGAAATGGAACGGGCCCGACAGGAGAATCAGCGCCGGATGGAGGCGATCACGGAACGGCTCGAGGAACAACACGGCAAGATGAACATCGAAGTTCGGCCCAGCCCCCGGATCTTCTGGACCAGCGCAGTCATCGGGTGGGTGTGTCGCATCCTGATCACCATCGTCGTGCTGAAGATGGCCTTCAAGTGGAGCGACGTGCATGCCGACTGGATCCAGATGGTCATCCCGGCCGTGGCCGATACCGTGACCCAATCCCTGGTTCAGGGGGTCGCCTTCGCGCTCTGGAAGACGGACCAGCTGTTTCACATCGATGCCGCGATCTCGTATTTTGTGCTGCTCGGGGTGCTGATGAAGACCACCCATGCGTGCACGCTGGCGCGGGCCGTGGCCGTCGCGGGCGCCGCCAAGCTCGCGTCGCTGGTCATGTGGGCGCTGATCTCGGTGCTGATTCTGCATCTGGTGACCTGAGCTCGTCGTCCGATGCGCCGCGGACCGCGCGCGGGGCTCAACGGGCTCCGGTCGCCGTCGCGGCGGGCATGGCCTGCTGTTCCCGCGCCAGCATCCAGCCGAGCAATCCCTGGGCAAAACCGTGGCAGGCCGGCTGGGCGCAGCCGTTGAAGATCCCCAGCACGCGGAGCGCGGACTTGAGGCGCGGCGGCAGGTCGCCGGCATACCAATGGAACCAGACGCTGGAGAATTCGCGCCCGGTTCGCGCGGCCAGCAGCGGCAGGAACCCATCGCAGATGAGGTTGTCGAGCCGCGAGCCGCAGACGGCGTCGCCGGCGACCTCCGCAGCCAGCCGTTCACGCCATCCGGGCATCTCGTGCCGCCGCCGCACCTCCGGCGTCACCTCGCCGCCGCTGACGCCGTGCGGCGGCAGGCCTGCGGTCGACTCCGCCAGACACCGCGGCCACTCCGGCCGGACGCGGGTCCACGCGGCGTATTGGGCGAGACGAACCCGCGGATGGTTCGCCGGCCGGACCCCCTGGAGGCTCCACGCGTCGCCCTCGGCTTGGAAGAGCGCGTCAAGGTCGACCGCCCCGTCCCGCCACTGTCCCAACGGCGCCCGCGCCGCGACCTTCAGCATCGGGGCCCGGTTGAAACGGTAGCCCAGAATCTCCAAGGCCGTGTGGTGGCAGGCCTCCGCCCACCCCAACCGCTCGATCCGCCGGCGGGCGAACTGGACCTTCTGCCGCCAGCGCCCCTCGGCGTGCGCCCGGAGCAGCGAGCGCGTCTCCGTCGGCGGCAGGTGCGCCAGCTCCTCGACAGCGCGCCAATCGGCCCGGCGGGCCAGCGTTTCGATCGCGTCCTCCGCCGCGTACTCCTCCAGGTCGTGCAGCACCAGCGGCAGCAGAACCACCGTCGGAATCGCGGTCCCATCGGCCCGCCGCGCCTGTTCGCCGGGTGCCGGCGGAAACAGCACCACATGCAGCACGACGTGCGCGTAGGCCCCGTCCGCCGCGTGGGCGTGCGCCGCCCAGTCGCCGGCATGCAAATGCAGCTCCACGTCGCCGGTCAGGTTCTCCTCGCCGAGGCGGAGGCGGGCGTGGCGAAAGTCCGGGCCGCCCAGAAGATTCCATTGCCCCGGATGCAACACCCGCAGGGGACGGCCGTCCTCGGTCGCCGCCCGCACCGGATCGAATTCGCCGCGCAGCCAGATCTTCTGCAGCAGCCGTTCGGTGAACGTAAACGGGCCATAGAGTCCCTGGATCTCCGCCACGTTCCACCACCGCTCGGGATGCAGGGGATTCGCCATCGCCGTTGGTTCCTCGGGTCACAGCCAACCACTAAGCTGGAAACAAATCAATCTAGTTTTCGCATTTGTGGAAAACCGGCCGCGGTTTCCCTCTTGTGCGCCGCCGGCGCTCCTTCCTTCATGAAGTCATGCCGTCGCGCCCCCGGATGCAGATCACGCTGCTTCTCGTCCTGGTGATCGCCCTGTGCATCTTCGTGCCCGGCGTCCTCTATTTCACCGAGCTGGCGCTGCGGGAGCTGCGGCTCATGTGGGGGATCATCCTCGTGCTGGCGGTCGTGCTCTGGCTCCTGACCCGCCTGCGCCCCAGACGATAGAGCGGAGCCGCGGCCGGTGGAGAAAGCTCGACAAGGCGGGCCGCCCGGCGAATTTTGACCCCATTCCCCGGAGGAGTGGCTGAGCGGTTTAAGGCACCTGACTTGAAATCAGACGTGGGCATCCGCCCACCGGGGGTTCGAATCCCTCCTCCTCCGCCA
>JBAIXJ010000399.1:0-6220 GCA_037916645.1 Opitutales bacterium
GCCCGCTCCTCCCCGCCGGCCGCCGCGCCTGGACGCCACTCCCGGCCGTTGCGCACGAAACACGGCGTGTAGACGGATTCGCCCTGCCAGAGGCGGGCGTAACCGTACTGGCGTTCCGTGAAGGCGCGTTGCGCGAACCGGTCGATCCAGCCCAGTTGGTCCCAGTAGGTGACGTGCCACGCCACGGGCACGAAATTCTTCCACAGCCCCGGATCGGCCCGGCGGTCGGCCAGCCATTGCTCCGCCGGCGGGCAGCTGCTGCAGCCCTCGCTCGTGAACAGCTCAAGGAGCACCGTGGGCGCCGGACCGCTGGTGAACACCGCCTCCGCTCCGCCGGCCGCGGCCGGAGCGAGCAAGGTCAACACCGCCAGGAGACGCAATCTCACCCCTGGGCAGAGCCGCGATCGCGGCGATCTATTCCCCGCTCGCCGGCAAAAACTCGGCCTTCCACCGCGCCGTGGCCTGTAATATTCGAGTGACTCCAGGGTTTCCTTCTTCGGTGAGCACCACCCCTGCATTTCCCTCTTTTTCCGCCGCCGGCTGGCTGGCCGCGTGGCTGGCCGAGCCCGTCGACACCGCCGGGGCGTCGGCCGGAGACAAAGACGCCGCCTGGCTCGAGCGCGCAGGCCGCGGGGATGAGCCGGCATTGCAGCGGCTCTTCGACAAATGGAAGCTGCCCCTTCTCAGTTTCTTTTATCGCTCGCTCGGCTCGCGGGTCGACGCCGAGGATCTGACGCTGGAGGTCTTTGTCCGCCTGCACCGCTCAGCACACCGTTACCGCCGGTCGGCCCGATTCTCCACTTTCTTGTTTCACATTGCGCGCAATCTTCTGCTCAACGAACTCCGCCGGCGGAAGCGCAAGCCGGCCGAGCCCGTCCCCCCGGGCACCTTGGAATACTTGGCGGCGGATCCGGGGCCCGGCGCGCACCGGCTGGCGGAACTCGAGGAGGTGTTCCAGCGCGCCTTGGAACGGCTCCCCGAGAAATATCGCACCCCGCTGCTGCTGTTGCAGCAACAACACCTGGAATACCCCGAGGCGGCCGCCGCCCTCGATATCTCCGAGAATGCGCTGCGCGTGCTCGTGCACCGCGGACGCCGGCTGCTCCGAGAGGAAATGGAGGCCCTCCAATGAGCCCATCCGACCACGATCCTCGCTCCGATGACGATCTGGACGCGCTGCTGGCCAGCCGGATAAAGGAGACCACGCCCGAATTCGAAGCGCGCTGGGTCGCCTGCAAACGCCGCCTGCGCACCGAGCCCCGAAGCCGGCATGTCGTGCCGGCTTGGGCCGCCTGGCTGGGCCTGATGTCAGCCGGTGTGGCCCTGGTCGCGATCCTCCTCGCGCTGCATCCGTGGCGTCCCGTCCCGCCGCCGGTCCGCAATCTCGCGCCCGACGTCGACGAGCTCCTGACGATGGATGCCGTGCTGCAGCCGGCCGCCGCCCTGCTCGACGCTGAAAACCGTGACGCCCTTCTGAATCTGCCGGCCTCTCGGCCGCCGAAAACCTGATCCCGCCATGAAAACCTCTCCTGCCCGTTCCCTGATCGCCGCGATCACCCTCGTCCTGGCCGCCATGCCGCCGCTGGCTGCCGCCGACTCCGCGTCTCCTTCCCGCCCGCCCGCGGATATCAAGGAGATGGCGGCGGTGGAGCAGTTTCTCGGCCTTTCCGACGTTGAATTGGATCAACTGCTGGAGGTCATCGCGCGCATCCGGGCGATGACGCCGGAGCAACGCGCTGAATTGCGCCAGGAGGTCGCGAAGTACCGCCAGCTGCCCGAGATGCAACGCGAACAGATGCGCCGCGGTTGGGGCCAGAGGCATCCGGGGATGGGCGCGGGCTGGGGTCAGATGCCGGCCGAAATCCGCGCCGGCTGGCGCGACATGATGCACGATTGCACGTCCGAGCAGCAGGCGGCCATCCTGGCGAAACTGCAGGCCCTGCCGCCGGAGCAACGGAACGCGTACCGGCGCCAGCTGGTGGAGCAATACTTGCAAACCACGACGAAGGCGAAATAAGTGGATCGTTGCCGGCCCGGCCGGCCTCAGCGCGGCCGGGCCGGGCGACACTCGTTCCAGCTTCTTCCCGCATGCGTCCTCTCCTTCTCCCGGCGCGGGTCCGCCGGAGCCGGCCTGCCATGTGCGCGGCCGCGTTATTGGTTGCGCCCCTGGCCGGCCAGGAGATCCGCTTGGACCGGTTCGATGTGACGGTCCCCGCCCCGGTGGGCGGCGCCGCAGCGGGTGTGACCTCGGCCAGCGTCCGCACCCATCTGCCCGTCGACGTCGCAGCCCTCCTCAGCCGCGAACTCCCCGCCTTGGTGTTGGTGCGACGCGGCGGCGTGGCCAGCGACCTCTACCTGCGCGGGCTTGGGCGCGACAACGTCACGGTCACACTGGACGGCGCGCCGGCTTACGGCGCCTGTCCGGGCCGGATGGATCCGCCGGTGTTCCACGTCAGTTCCGTGCTCGTCGAGCACATCACCGTCTACCCCGGGCCGTTTGACGTCCGGGTCGGCGCCGCCCCGGGCGGAAGCATCGCGGTCGAGACCGTCGCGCCACCAGCGCAACCGGCGGTCACGGCCGGGCTGGCGGCCGGCGCCGCCGACCTGTGGGCGGGCGATCTCGCGGCCGGGGGCCCGTTGGGCGGCGGTTGGCGGGGGCTCGCCGCGGTGAGTTACGAGGAAGGACGGGCGTATCGCGATGGCAGCGGGCGCCGCATCACCGCCCTTGCGGGCTTGAACTACCGCCCCGAACGTCAGGACCGCCTGGCCTTCCGCATCGGCCACGGCGAGATCCGCGCCGCCTGGCAGGGTGCGGCGGACTGCGGCGGCGAGTTTCATGCGGCTGTGAACGACGGCCGCGACGTCGACTATCCGGCCCTGCAGATGGACGCCCAGCGC
The DNA here is from genome assembly GCA_037916645.1 of Opitutales bacterium. GTDB lineage: Bacteria > Verrucomicrobiota > Verrucomicrobiia > Opitutales > Opitutaceae > Fen-1467. Next base: position 2,899 of record JBAIXJ010000399.1, read on the forward strand.
GACCGCAGCCAGCGCCTCGCCGCCGGGTGGCATGGCGCGTCCGTCCGGCCATGGGCGGCGCGCTGGCGGTGCGAACTGTACCACCAGCGCGTGGATCACGAGATGAGCGACGCATTCCGCACCTCGTCGCTCGGCGCGTGGGCCGCGCGCGGCTACATGATGCGGACCGTGGCCTCCACCGCCAACTACGGCGCGAATCTTGTCGTCGCCGCCGCGCCCGGCGATCAAACGTGGGAACAGGGCCTGCAGGTGGCCGTGCGCCGGTGGGCGGCGGACAACGTCGTCGGGGGCAACGCCAACGCGATGCTGCCCGACGTCACCGTGCACCAGATCGCCGGTTACGCGCAGGCGAGCCGCGTCACCGGACCGTGGAAGCTCGCGGCCGGCGTGCGCGGTGACGCCTGGCGGAGCCGGGCGGCGCGCGATATCGCGTTCGTCCGGGCGGCCCAGGGCACGAGGCTCAACCGCCGGGTCGATGCCGCGTTGAGCGGCTACTTTCTGGCCGAGCGCCGTTGGTCGCCCAACGTCGCCGCATTTGCCGGGATCGGCCGGGGCGCCCGGCTGCCCGATCCCCAGGAGCGCTATATCAGCGTCGACCGCCCGGGGGCGGGAACCGATTGGGTGGGCAATCCCCGTCTCGGCGTCGTGCGCAGTACCGAAGGCACGGCCGGAGTACGTTGGCAGGGCGGTGGCGCGCATCTGCACGCCCGCGCCTTCCATTCGCGGTTGACGGACTATGTGCTGCTCGCCCGGCTGACGCCCGCTCCCGGCGCCACGGCCAACCCGCTGCGCACCGAGAGCTATGCCGGAATCAACGCCTGCCTCACCGGCCTCGAGATTGCTGCCGGCGCGCCGCTCGGGGCCGGTTGGAGCTTGGCGGCCGGCGCCGCCGGCCAGCGGGGCCGCAAGCTGAGCCAGCCACCGGGAGGCCGCGATCCCGACTTGCCCGAGATCCCGCCGTGGAACGGTCGCCTGGTATTGCGCTGGGAGCGCTCCGGCACGTGGGCGGAAGCGGAGGCCCGGTGGATGGCGCGGCAGACCCGTCCCGACGCAGACGCCGGCGAGCGGCCGCTGGGCGGCCACGGGGTGTTGCACCTGCGCCTGGAGCATGCCTTCGGCCCGCGCCTGACCGTTTCCGCCGGCGTGGACAACCTGTTCAACCGCACCTACGCCACCCACAACGCCTACACCCGCGATCCGTTCGCCGCGGGGCTCATCCTCAACGAACCCGGACGCTTCGCCTACGCTCAGCTGCGCTGGCGCCGCTGAGCCGGGACCGCCACCTCCGGTCCGCATCAACCCGCAACCTCAACCGATTCCGCCATGAGCTGGTCCTATAGAATCGCACGCTTCGCCGGCACCGACATCCGGATCCACGCCACGTTCCTCCTGCTCCTCGCCTGGATCGGGGTGAGTTACTACCTGGACGGCGGCTGGAACGCCGCCTTGCTGGGAGTGGGGTTCATCCTCGCCCTCTTCCTGTGCGTGCTGCTGCACGAATTCGGCCACGTGCTCGCCGCGCGCACCTACGGCATCCGCACCCCCGACATCACCCTGCTGCCCATCGGGGGTTTGGCGCGCCTCGAGCGCATGCCCGAACGCCCCATCGAGGAACTGGTGGTCGCCCTGGCCGGTCCGGCGGTCAACCTTGTCATCGCCCTGGTGCTCGCCGTCGTTCTGGGCCAGCACGCGTCCCTGACCCACGTCGAATCACTCGCGCACCCCCAAGTCGGATTCCTCGCCAAGCTCGCGTCGGTGAACATCTCCCTGGTGCTCTTCAACCTCATCCCCGCCTTTCCGATGGACGGCGGGCGGGTGCTGCGCGCGCTGCTCGCGCTGCGGCTGGGGCCGGCGCAGGCCACGCACATCGCCGCGCGGGTCGGCCAGGGTCTGGCCCTCCTGTTCGGATTCGCCGGGCTGTTCTTCAATCCCCTCCTGATCTTTGTCGCGTTCTTCGTGTTCCTCGGGGCGCAGCAGGAGGCCACCCAGGCCCAGATGAAGGACCTTTCCGGCCAGCTTCGCGTGGCCGACGCCATGATCACCCAACTCACGAGCCTCCCGGCCTCGGCCACGCTGAACGACGCGGTGGAAGCGCTGCTGCGCACCTCGCAGCATGAATTCCCGGTGGTCGACGCCGAAGGGCGGGCGCTCGGGGTGCTGACGCGCGACGCGATGATTGCCGCGCTGAAACACCGCGGACCGGAGGCGCCGGTCGTCGCATTCATGCACCGTGGCCCGCCCACCGTCTCGCTCCACGCGCCGTTCGCCGAGGCCTTCGAGAAGATGCACACTTGCGGCTGTCCCGCCATTCCGGTTGTCGACGCGGAAGGCCGCCTGGTTGGGCTGATCACTCCCGAGAACGTCGGCGAACTGATGCTCGTCCGCTCGCTACGCCGCCCCCCGAAGCTTCCCCCCTGGCGCGCGCCCCAGCCGCAGGCGAACGCCTGATTCGGACCCGGCGACAAAACGGGCGGGACCGGACCGGCCCCGCCCGCCTCCAGACATCAGGGGGCGCTCAGCCGCGCGGACCCGGACCGCTGCCGTCCTGCGGCCCAACCGGATTGACCGGTTTCCCGGGCCCGCCCGTCCCGTCTTCCTTGGGCGTGCGGTTGGGATTGTCCTGTTTGCCTCCCGTGCCGTCCTTTTTCGGCGTCCGGTTGGGGTTGGTCGCGCCCTGATTGGCCGTGCCCTGCGCGGCGCGCATCTGGGACATGCCGCAGGAGCCGCGGGTGTTGCCGAACGGGCAGACGCCCCGGCCGCCGCCGGGGCCGCCGCGGGCAAACGCGACCGGGCCGGCCATCAATCCGGCACCGAGCAATGAGGTGAGAATGAGCATTTTGCTTTTCATGGTTCGATGTTCCTTCACGGGAATCCAACCCCACCGGGCCGGAACTGTTACAGCCGCAGCGCCTTTCGTCCGCAGGGGGTCCATCGCGGCGTGACCGACGGCCCTGACGGTGGGACGGCGCAAGGTTTGGGCCCTCCGAAAAAGAGAATGAACCAATGCAATCGCTGGAAGTCTCAGCACTGCATGATCCGGTCAAAGGTTGTGGTCCCTTGGCGCGAAGGTCTGCTGTTGCGCCGGGCCGTGACCCTCGCGCAGACGGGCCTCCGTTATCGATCCGCGATCCACTTGAAGGGCCGGCAGGGCATCGCCGACCTCCGCAGCGTGCTTAGCATCCTTGCGCTGTGCGCCACGATGGGCACCGCGCTCGTCATCGAGGCCCGGGGTATCGATGAGCAAGACGCCATCCAAGCGGTTCAACAGGCATTCTCGACGGTCGGGCCCGCGGATACCCCGGACCAGGCCGGCTCCCGGCGG
>JBAIXJ010000400.1:0-2635 GCA_037916645.1 Opitutales bacterium
GGCGACGAGGATGCGGATCGATTCACCGCGGGCCTGGAGCAACCCCGTCAACCGAGTAGCCTCCGTGCCCATCCGGGTGATCCGTGGTGCCTCCGAGGTGTCGACCGTCCGGGATCGCGCCGTTTTCAGGATGGCGTTCGCGCGCCGGTCCGCCCACATTCGCCCGCCATGGGCGTGTCGCTTGGCCAGGCATTTCGCGGCCGGCGGGTGCTGGTGACCGGCGGCGCCGGTTTCATCGGCTCGCATCTGGCCCGGCGGCTGGTGGGGCTCGGCGCCGAGGTGACGCTGGTGGACAGCCTGATTCCCGAATACGGCGGCAACCTGCGCAACCTCGCCGGCCTCCAGCGGAAGGTGCGCCTGAACATCTCCGACGTCCGCGACGCCCACAGCCTGCCGCATTTCGTCGCCGGCCAGCATTTTCTCTTCAACCTCGCGGGCCAGACCAGCCACCTCGATTCGATGGCGGATCCGCAGACGGACCTGGAGATCAACGCCCGCGCGCAGCTTTCCATCCTCGAGGCGTGCCGGCGGCACAACCCGCGCATCCGGGTCGTGTTTGCCAGCACCCGCCAGGTCTACGGTCGGCCCGACTACCTGCCCGTCGACGAGCGCCACCCGCTCCGGCCGGTCGACGTGAACGGCATCAACAAGCTGGCGGGCGAGGCGTACCACCTCCTCTATCACGAGGTGCACGGCATCGCCAGCAGCGTGCTGCGGCTGACGAACACGATCGGCCCCGGCATGCGCGTGAAGGATGCGCGCCAGACCTTCCTCGGCGTCTGGATCCGCCGCCTGCTGGAACGCCAGCCCTTCGAGGTCTGGGGCGGCCGGCAGCTGCGCGACTTCACTTATGTCGGCGATGCGGTCGAGGCGTTCCTGCTCGCCGCGGCGTCCCCGGCGGCGACCGGCCGCGTGTTCAACCTCGGAGGCCGCGAGCGGATCAGCCTGCGCGAACTCGCGGACCTGCTCGTCGAGCTGCACGGCCGCGGACGCTGGGTCGCGCGCGCCTATCCGCGCGACCGGCGCAGGATTGACATCGGCGATTTCTACGCCGACTACGACCTGATCGAGCGCACGCTCGGCTGGCGTCCGCGCACGCCTCTGCGCACCGCGCTGGCCCGGACGCTCGCGTACTACCGGCGCGAGCTGCGCCATTACGTATGACCGCCCGCCGCCCCCTGCGGACTTCGGACCCGGGCGCCGGCTGCCGGGCGGCCGCCCGCGAGATCAAGGCGGCGATCCGGCGGGTCCTGGAGAGCGGACGGTACATTCTGGGACCCGAGGTCGAGGCGTTTGAGCAGGAGTTCGCCGCCCACGTGGGTTGCGCGCGCGCCGTCGGCGTGGCGAGCGGCACGGACGCGCTCGAGCTGGCCCTGCGCGCCGTCGGCGTCGGGCCCGGCGACCGCGTCGTCACCGTCGCCCACACCGCTTCCGCGACCGCCGCGGCGATCGAGCTGACCGGAGCCAAGGCGGTGTTCGTCGACATTGAGCCGCGGACGATGACCATGGATCCGGCGGCGCTGGAACGGTGGCTCGCGGCGCACCCAAAATCCGCGGTGAAGGCGGTGGTGCCGGTGCATCTCTACGGGCATCCGGCGAATCTGCCCGCGGTTCTCGCGATCGCCCGGCGGCATCGCCTGCGGGTGGTCGAGGACTGCGCGCAGGCCCACGGCGCGGCCGTTCGGGGCCGGAGGGTGGGCGCCTGGGGCGACGCCGCGGCCTTCAGTTTCTATCCCACCAAGAATCTGGCGGCGATCGGCGACGGCGGGGCGGTCACCACCGGCGACCCCGCGGTGGCGGACCAGGTCCGGCTGCTCCGCCAATACGGTTGGCGCGACCGGTACGTCAGCGCCGTGGCGGGAAAGAACAGCCGGCTGGACGAGCTGCAGGCGGCCATCCTCCGGGTGAAGCTGCGCCGGCTCGACGCCGGCAACCGGAAACGCGGGGCGCTGGCCGCGCGCTATCTGGCCCGGCTGGCCGCGACGCGCCTGGCCCTGCCCCAGGTGGCAGCCGGGTGCGAGCCGGTCTGGCACCAATTCGTGGTACGAACCCCGGCCCGCGAGGCGCTGAGGGCGCACCTCCAGGCGGAGGGAATTGAGACCGCGGTGCTCTACCCGGTGCCGCTTCACCGCCAACCGGCGTACCGGGACGACGCGGCGACCCTGCCCGTGACCGACCAGGTGTGCCGCGAGCTGCTCTGCCTGCCGCTGCACCCGGGACTCGCCGCGGCCGATGTCAACCGCGTCTGCCGCGCCGTCGCCGAGTGGGACGCCGCGCAAGGCTGAGCGCCGGGGCGCGGCGGCGCGGGCGCCCCGCCCGGCTACCAGAGCGCGAAGGCCTCGAGGCGCTGCTGGTAGCGGCGGCCGATCGCGGCGGGCGAGAACCGGCGGCGGATGTCGGCGGCGGCCTGCGCGCCGAGGCGCCCGCGCAGGGCCTCGTCCTCGACGAGCCGCCGCATGCAATGGGCCGCGTGTTCGACGTCGGCGTCGGCCCACTGCTGGCCGCGCGCGTACGGCCCGTAGCTCGACCCGAGCTCGACCAGCTGGTAGCGGACCGGACAGCCGTTGGCCTCGTTCACGAATTCCGCCGGCCCGGACCAGTCCGTGGCGATCACCGGTTTGCCGAGGAACATGGC
>JBAIXJ010000401.1:0-2148 GCA_037916645.1 Opitutales bacterium
TGCCCTGGAAAATGCGCGCGATCCCGAGGCGGGTCAGAAGGAACGAATAGAGCGGCGTGTACGCCAGCATCATCACCGGCGTGAGCAGGAAGATCACCGGGAGGCGGCTGACGCCGATCCGCGTCAGGAACAGGCTGTCCGCGGTGCTGATGCCGATCGCCAGCCCGCCCTGCAGCAGGGCGCCGAGCAGCGCGAGGAGCACCAGCGGCCGGACCTCACCGGGCTGCAGGCGGAAGAGCTGGCGCAGCTTGGCGGTCATGGCCGGGCGGCGGCTACCAGTTGCACCGGACGGCGGCGTACCCCCAGAGGTTTCGGGTCAGGTCGGCGCCATCGCTGACATTGGCGGCGTCGTCCCACTGCGCGCCGAGGGTCAGCGTGATCCGGTCGTTCAGCGCGCAGGCGGCCTCGACGCGCAGTCCGCCGTAGCGATAGCCGTCCCGGGTCCTGGGCTCGGGGGCGTCAGGGGTGAGGTTGGTGCCCGCGACGTACCCGGCGAAGATCGCCGGCGTCAGCGTGACGGTCCGGCCGCCGGCGTTCAGGGTGAAGGTATGACCCAGGCTGGCCTCGAGGCTGAGGGTCGCGAGGCGTCCGTCGTAGGCGACCGAGACGGTGCCGGAATTCGAATCGTCCCGGCCCCACGAGGAGGTGGCGGAAAGGTACGGCTCCCAGGAGTAGCGCGTTTCCTCGTCGTGCGCCCGGGGATAGAGATAGAGCGCGAGGCCCGCCTCCCAGGCCACGCCGCCGTGTTCAAAGGACCAGGCGAAATTCGGATCCACCTCGGGTTTTTCGCCGCGCGTGAGCGGCAGATTCATCCAGACGCCCCCGCTGAACGGACCGTCGGTGACGGTGAGGTCCGGCTGGAGCGACTGGTGGGCGAGCCGAAGCCCGCGAAACACGTAGGCGCTCGCATACGTGACCGTGCCGGACGTCGCGGGTCCGGCGTGCGCCAGGCCCGCGGCCAGGCTGGCCAGCAGGAGCATTCGGAGCACGGGCTTCATGGGGAGCGCGCGCGGTTCGTCAGGGCAGGAGGCGCACGGCGAATACCGTGATGTCGTCGGCCTGGGCGTGGCCCTGGGTGAAGGTGAACACGCCATTCATCACCGCATCGACCCACTGGGCCGCGGGCGCCGCCGCCGGCAGCTGCGACAGCAGCTCCTCCAGCCGCGCCTCGCCGTAGAACGATTCGTCGGCCGCGATCGCCTCCGTGACGCCGTCCGTGTAGAGGAAGAGGGTTTCGCCCGGCTGGAGGGTCAGGCTCTGGGTCCGGTAGGCGGCTCCGGGCATCACGCCGAGGGCGATGCCGCCCCCGCGCGGCAGCATGCGCGCCCGCTGGCCGAGCGGGCGGTGGTACGGACGGTTGTGCCCGCCGTCGGCGTAGACGATCTCGCCGGTGCGGACATTCACGATGCCCAGCCACAGCGTGACGAACTGGTACATGGAGTTCTGTTTCGCCAGCAGCTCGTTCGTCTGCCGGAGGATCTCGTGGGGCGTGGCGACCTGCCGGGCGGTGGCGACCGCCCGGAGGATGGTGATGGTGGCGGCCATGAAAAGCGCCGCCGGCATGCCCTTGTCGGAGACATCGCCGATGGCGAAACCCAGATGGTCCTCGTCGAGGACGAAGAAATCGTAGAGGTCCCCGCCGGCCTCCTTGGCGGGTTTCATGGCGGCGTGCAGCTCCACCCGCATCCGGTCGGATGGACTCGGGAAATCATGCGGCAGCATGCTCGCCTGGATCTCGCCCGCGATCTTCAGCTCGTTTTGAAAGCGCTCCTTGGCGGCGGTGGTCTCGGTGAGCTCGCGGAGATAGGCGCCGAGGCGGTCCTCCATGCCGAGAAACGAGCCCGCCAGCCGGCCGATCTCGTCCTGCGTGCTCCCCGCCAGCGCCGCGACCTGCCGGCGGAGCGGCGAGTCGGGCTGGGTGGCGAAGTTCGCCGCCGTCAGTTCGCGGGTGTAGAGCGCCACGCGCCGGAGATTGCGCGAGAGCTGGGTGCTCAGGAGGTAGCTGATCCCGAAAAAGACCACGAAGACGGCGACGCCGATGAGGATCGACCGCTCCAGCGAGCGCGTCAGCAACCGGTCGACGAACGCGATGTCGATGTCGGCGCCCGCGACGAAGCGGTTTCCGTCGGCCGTCCGCAGCGGGAGGAA